>JANLWZ010000183.1:0-2389 GCA_031364865.1 Elusimicrobiota bacterium | reverse complement strand
ATGGCACACACAAGAAAGATCGCTTCAATCACGTTGCAGGCGCTCCAGGAGGGCTTCTGTAGCCAGACACGCATAATTGGCGTGATCCTTGAGCGATACGTCAGAATCATGCCCGTCGTTGAGTATGCTCACCTTCATCATTTCGATAGCAATGTACTCGCGCTTTGTGAGGTCTTCGGGGATCATTCTCATGGTTCGCACTTCAGCCTACGACTCGCATTTTCTAGAAGATAAAGCCCGCGATAGATCAGTTTCCAATCGTTGGCTTTCATAAGTTCTTCCCAACCAGGCTTATACGGCAGCACGCGCGACAGAAGCACGAACGATCCCTTGTCATCTTCTGCGGGGAGTTCGTATTCAGCAACCCACTCATTTTTTTGTGACGCATCCACTGGACTGAAAAACATGGTCAGGGCCTTATTATTTGGGCTCATCATCTTCTCCGATCACAAGGATCTCTACGATCACGCGCGGATGGGCTTTGTCGGGATCAGGGAACAAGTGTGTAATCGCACGTACCCACCGGCGACTGTCATCAGGCAAGATCCCCGCTGCCACCAGGCCGTCCAGGAGCACCTTGGTACCACCGGCCGCAACGTTATCTATGTCGCGGCGCTTGTCACACTCCACCCAGGAAATCCGCAGCTCGACGGGCTTACTGATCTTCGGCAAGATCGAAGCGGCAATGGCGCAGCGCCTGGTCTCTTTGCGCTTCAAGTTGGCGCCCATCCATCGGTTTTTGTTCATCGCGCCAATGAAGTCATTCATCGAAGGAAGTCGTCCTTCAATCACGAAGCTGATCACTCGGGAATCACCTCAAACGTAATCTCCAAGGGCTGACGCATCAAGGCGTGAAGGGAGGGGAAATCTCCTTGCGGCGCCTCAATAGTCACCGTCTGGATCGTGTTGCCCGATGCGTCGATGCGGCTTTTAAGCGTCGTGATGGAGCCTTTTATTTTCATGGCTAGAAGGGAATGTCCAGGTCTGATGGGAGGGCCTTGCTTGTCATGCGAGGCGTGACGGTATATTTCTTCTGCATATTGCTCCCCGTCGCTTCAACCTTCAGATCCACTTCCGTTATTTTTCGTCCTTCTTCACCGAGCGTAATATCAATGGCTTTAAGTTGTTTGGCAATAGCTGCACCAAACTCCCATGTGAGTTTTCGCTTGAGCAAGAAGTCATAAACTTCTGCGCTGAATCTTTGTTTGGCTTCCGTTCCGCTGGAACAATCCAGGCACCCTTCACCACTACAGACACTCGCGTCTTTCCCGAACCCATGTACGACCTTTTGTATGGGTGAAGCGCTCAGCAAACGAACATCGTGAGGCGTTCCAGATTCAATCTTGAGGAATTTACTGTTTGATTTAATTTCCAGGTCTCCGTAACTCATTTAATGATCTCCTTTTCTTTTTCCTTTTCTTTTTTTCGATATGGATTTAATCTTTCCCATTCTTGAGTGGCAGCGAAGATATGACCACAGGCAATCAGAATGTCTCTGGCAGTCTCGATGGAGGGGAACTCGTTGCGCTTGAATATCTTTACTTCTGAAACTCCGTCTTTTCCAAATCGCCCAATGAATATTTGACGATATAGTCTTGACGCATTTTGCGTCTCATCAGCGAGAGCGTACCCCCATCCCTGGATAACGTAATTGAAAAAGATTCCAGTGGAAGTCTTCCAATCGCCAAGAGATAGTTCGCCGTCAAGTGTTCCAAGCCAGTCAGCTGTTCCGGCGTAATTAAGTTTGCAGTTGTAGAAAGTCTCTTCGGTTTTGATCGTTTCAAGTTTGTGCTCCTTTTCCCAAGTCATGTAAGCCTTCACCGCGTTCTGCGCTGGCTCTGGAAGGGCCGCCAAATCAACGCTAACGCCCTTTAGACGCGCTTCTATCCAGGCATGAGCCATCGTCCCGTAATCGGCAGCTTCGGCCCCTGTTTCCTTGCCGGATTTCCAAAACGCAGTATTCTCTTTCAACTTCCACTGTGACTCGGCACTTTTGTAAGCGACTTCATAAACATTTGCGTCGAGATTTTTCACTCTCTCAGCAAATACATTGAGCTTTGCTGTCCCATTCTTGGCCATCCATCCCATGAGTGCCGGAGAAGAGATTACGTCGAGGATCGTGGTTATAGACGGATGCTGGTCCCCACACTTCGGACATGGGTACCATCGGGATTTACCTTTTTGAGTCGATTCAGCTTTCATTATTTACCCTCAGTTGTTCCGTGCGTTTTCTAATTCTTTTAATCTATCGACGGCAATGTTGATGCAGTCCCCGCAGCCCGTGATACGCACTTCAAGGCCTTTGTCCAGGATGAAGGCTTCCATCATTTCATCGACGGGCCTGCGACAGCGCTGGCAGGTCATGCTGACTCTCTCATTTTCATTTTGC
>JANLWZ010000177.1:0-6086 GCA_031364865.1 Elusimicrobiota bacterium | reverse complement strand
CTATGTGCTCATCAGCACAACCCCGCGCGTCTTCTATGTCACCGCGGACATCAATCCGTCGGCGACGGCCAACCATGTCTTCGGACTCAACGCTTTAGACAAAGACAAGTTTGTGATCGGCGCGCTCGCCCCCGGAGACGGCTTCCACACCGTCAACGGCGTGACATTCCCGATCCAGAGCGGCGGCAATATTATCGGGGCCACGATCGACACCATGACGGTCACCTTCACCGATCGCCTGGACGCCACCCTGCAGCAAAATCAGCAGAACGCTCAGGTGATGAAGTTGAATGTGAAGGCCAGCAATAACACCGTAATCTGGCAGTCGCTGCGCGTCGTCCGCACGGGCGCCAATCCCGATGATGCCGATGTCGTGCATGTCAATCTCTGGAAAGACATCAATGACAACGGCTTCTTTGATGACGTGTCGGCGACACCGCTCAGCACGCTTACGTCCGCCATCTCGGCCTCGGCGAGCTCGCTGCAGGTGGCAGTCTCGACCTCTTTCCCAACGACAGGAACCGGCGTGATCTTCATCGATAGTGAGCTTATCCGCTTCTCGAACAACAACGGCGCCGGCCTCTTTACAGGACTCACGCGCGGCTATCTTGGGACTACGCCAGCGACTCACGTCCAGGGCCGAAACGTTTACGGCGTCATGAATGATACCGTTGTAGGCGACAGTCTAGTGAAACCGGGCCTTGTCACGACGGGCACGAACAATTTCTCCGGCAACGTGGCCACCATGACCTTCGTGACACCTCAGATCGTGCCGAACGGGAATGATAAGCCGACGGGTATCAATTACTTCCTCACCTATGACATCAATCCGTTCGCGCCAACCTATCGCGATCTGGACAACGATGGCGTGAAGGATGCCGGCGAAGATGTGACGGTCGGCGCATCCATTACGGGAGCTGCCGATTTTGCGATCGTGGCGCCCAAGGTCGTGGTACTTGCCAACACGCCGCCGCTCGCTTCGCGCCTGGCGAACATGACGGAATACGAAGACGACGTCACCTTCACGCCGGACAACACGATCGCCCCGGTCTCCGCGACGCAGGGCGATCAGAATGTGCCTATCCTCAAGTTCACGCTGCGTACTCCGGTATCCTTTGCCAAACTCTCGACGTTAAAAGTCGCGCGCATCGGTCAAGGCGCGATCCAGACCCAGGGCTCAAACGAAGATATCGCCTTGATCAAACTGTACCGCGATGCGAACTTTAACGGAGTCCTCGATTCGAATGTGGACGTGCTGATCGGCACGGGCACCTACGTGACGCCAGATCCGACAGGAACGGCCGCCAAGACTACGACGCTCACGCTCTTCCGCGCGGAAGTCATCAATCCGACGGGATTGACCTACTTCCTCGCTTACGATATTGCGACGAGCGCCACGTCGAACAACAGCGAAGGTATCAGCATCCAGGATCCGGGCTGGTTCGGCGGATCGTTCGTGCCGTTCGGTCCCGATACCATGCTCGCGACCAATATGCCGCTCGACTCGCGGCAGGTCAGCATCAGCCCGCTCCTGGTGCGCGTCACGGCCAATTCGATCGCGCCGCAATCGGCCCTGCAGGGCGAGACGCGCGTGCCCCTCATGGCGCTCACCATCACGCCGAGCCTCAACCAGGTCGTGATCTCGACCCTGACTTTGACGCAAACGGGCACGATCCAGTATTCGCTCGGCACGCCGCCCAACGTCGTCGGAGACGGCGACTTGTCGAGGCTTTATATCTATCTGGATACGAACTTTAACGGCTTCCTGGATATCACGGATACGCTCGTGGGATCTAAAAATTGGGGTACGACCCCCGGTCAATTTATGGGCGGCACCGCGGTCATTCCGCTCAGCGCGCCGGTCACGTTCAACACCTCCGGCGGCACGCTGCTGATCGCGGCCGATATCGGAACGGTGGACGGATCAACCACCAGCACGCAGGGTCACGCCGCGGGCATACGGCTCGCCGCGTACACCGACATCAGCTTGCAGCCGTCCACCGCTCTACAGAATCCTCTTAATACGTACCCTCTGAGCAGTCAGAATGTGCCGATCTTTAACTTCCAGACGATCGAGATCGCGACCATTACGATGCGGCCGGATCTCACGTCTGACGATGACTCGCCGCTCTTCGGCACGTACTTCCCCGATGCGTGGGTGTCACGTCAGGATCAAGTGAGAGCGGATTGGACGCTGACCGTGTCGACGCCCTTACCGTCGAACATTTCGATCCAGTACCAGGTCGGGGTCAGCTTGTCGAGCAGCGTGGCGATTACGCCGACACTCACGGGCTGGGCGACCTTCGCGACGGAGCCGCCGATCACGATCACGGGCCTGGGTCTCTCTGACGCTTCGGTTTATTACTTCCATGTGCGCACGATCGCCACCATCAATGGCCTGACGCTGCCTCCGTCGCCGACACGCATCGGCACGGTGCGCGTCGACGTCAGCAAACCGGAGCCTCCGTCGGGCTTCCTCAATTTCCCGACCTCGGCACCCTCGGGTGTCATGACGATCCAATGGCCCGCGTCGCAGGCCGCCGGACCTTCCGGTATCTTTGGCTACAAGATCCGCCAGCTCGTGGATAACAATCCCGTACCGATCGAAGTCCTGCAAACATCCACGCCAAGCTTTACCTTCGGCAGCGGTCAAGTCAGCGGCGCGCCCTCCGCTTTTGGAGCCAGCGCTGCACCGTTCCGCATGGGCGCGCTGGGCACCTCGAGCCCGCTGCAGTTCCTGAATGGCGACTCGGGCGCCGCGCGGCCCGCTGGACACTTCTATAGGTTCCAGATCCAGTCCATCAGCGGCGCCGGGACGCTCAGCGACTGGGGCGCGATGTCTTCGACGGTCGACACGGGTCTGCCGACTGAGATTATTTCGGAAGTGACCAACTACCCGAACCCCGTGGATACACGCAAAGGCGGCGCGGAAGGACGCACTAATATTTCCTACCTGCTCTCGTCAGACGCGCAGGTCGACATCGTTGTCTACGATCTGCTCGGCTATCGAGTCATCAGCTGGAGCTACCCTGCAGGCTCGCCCGGTGGTCTGCAAGGCGCAAACACTGTTCCTCCTGGCGGATGGGACGGCACGAATGAATCCGGCCAGAAAGTTGCCAAAGGCGGCTATCTTGCTCAGATCAAAGTCGGCGGCGCCGAAGGCTCGACCACAGTCATCCGCAAGATCGGCGTCATTCACTAAACACCTGCCTGCCCCTGCCTGCCGGCAGGCAGAGACAGTCAAGCCTGTTCCGCCATCATTTACAACTCTGTGAGCGGTAAAACAATAGTAAAATTAACATCTACATATTAAAACACATCTACAAATAGGCCTGTTTCGTTAATTTATACTTTCCAGTGGATTTTTCCACACATTGCTTAACGTCGCACGGATTTAGGTGGCAATGACGCGGCGTTTCCTTATACTCAGACCGTAGCACGGGGCAATAAAAACGACAAAGGCATACCCGGTGTAAACCGGCGACGCAAAGCTGATGCGAATGCATCACCCTCGGTTGTAGGAGGGTTCCGGTCCGACCAGAACATCGAGGATAGCGGGGTTACCGAAAGAAGACATGACGAACACGCTCGTCCGGATCCAACGTGCGGTTTCGCTTTCGATCGACAGACGTCTGTCGATCGCTTTCGCTTTTTTATTAGTCCCGGCCCTCCTCCTCTCCTCGACGTCCACCCTCCATGCCAATGCCACAGGCGGTCAAGTCGGTCAATGGCTCAACTATGGTGCAGGGGCTCGTTCGCTCGCCATGGGTGCGGCTTTTGTCGGCGTGGCCGATGACGCGAGTGCTGGTTACTGGAACCCCGCCGGTTTATCTCAGCTCACTCGCAAGGAATTAACGCTCATGAAAGCAACGTTGTTTGCCGATACGACGCTCGATTACTACGCCTTTGTGAAGCCCTCGAAAAAGGGGGGAAGTGCGTGGGGTGTGAGCATGGCGAAACTAGCCAGCGCCGGCTTCGAAAAGGTGAGCGCCACCTACGACTCCGCGTTGCAGGAGTACACGGAGTACGTCAAGGATGGCACCTTCGCGGTTGAAGAGTCCGCCTTGAGCTGGTCGTATGGCCGCAAAGTCGTCGACCGCGTATCGATCGGAACCTCTCTCAACAAGCTGACACGCGCCGTGGACACGTCCTCGGACTCTTCGATGACGGCTGACCTGGGAACGCTCATCGACATGAAAGAAGGCCGGCGCCGCCTGGGTCTTGTCATCAAAAACGTTTATGCCACGACCACCGGCGATACCGATGACAAGATGCCGCTGATCTTCCGCTTCGGCATTTCCGACAAATTCTTTAAGAATCGCCTGCTGCTGGCTCTGGATATCGATAAGAGTGCGAAAGACACCCCGGGCTGGCACATGGGCGGTGAGTTCGCCTTCTCCAAACGCTTTAAAGGACGCGCCGGTGTTCAAGGTTCTCAGGCCGGAGGCATTCGCGAAACCGACGTAGGATTCGGCTACACCATTAAATCCATCACGCTCGATTACTCCATCGGCATTCACGAGCTCGGCTCGACGACGCGCATGGGCTTCTCCTGGAAATTTGGTCGCTCGGTGCTCGAGCGCCGCGAAGAAAACGTCAACGTGCTCGTGCAGAAAGCCTTCACGGCGGCGCAAAACGGAAACTATCTCATGGTGCAGGAACAATTACAGGCCGCGCTGGACGTCGATCCCACCAACAAGAATGTGCAGTCGCTGACAGAACGCTTCCAGAAAGTGGTCGCGAACGTCCCCAGCGCGATGGGCCAGGAAGAGTCCGCGCAGATGACGCGCAAAGGACTTCTCTATTACGCCAACAACGATATCAAGGGTACGGTTGCCGCTTTGCGCCAGGCCTACTATAAGGATCCCAAGAACGATAAGCTTCTCAACCTCCTTAATAAGATCGAGACCGAGGCCAATATGGATAAGACGGATCCACCGAAGGGTCCTGAACTCTTCTCGCCGATCGATCAGAAAGTCTTCGACGCACGCTCGGCCATCCTTGAAGGCCGCTATGACGTGGCCATCAAGAAGTGCCAGGACATCCTCGACTTTAACCCGAACGATGTGACATCACTCAAGATCATGGGCTCGGCCTTCTTCCTACTCGATGACCATACGCGCGCGCGCAAGCTATGGTCCAAAGTGCTGGAGATCGACCCGAATGACAAGGAAATCCCGGAGTTCATGAAACAACTCCGTCCCGAATAAACGCTTATATTCTTCCGTTGGGCCAGGCCCAACAGAGCAACGTGGTTGAGCTTTGGGCCTGGCCCAATGCGAAAACGTAGTGCAGTTACGCCGACAACCAACTATTAAGGAAGCGATTAAATGAGCATAAAGGCTAGTGGACATTTGAATCTATTTTTAGAGGCATTTTGAAATTGTGGTTGCTTCGTTCCGGCGTCGTAAATTAAGTCTTGAAACCGCGATTTATCGCTCTAAACTCATACCACGACCATGTCCCTCTCTGACCGCTTTAAGTCGATGATCAAAAAGAATTCCGATGAAAAATCGGACAAGCCTGAACCGCGCGATACCCCTCCTCTTCCGCCCCAAAATGCCGCCGCGCCTAAGAGCCAGACGCTTGAAGAGCTAGGTAAGCTCATCGCCAAAGAAAAAAGCGAAGGCGAAGTGAAGCTGCAGGCGCTCGAAAGTGAAATCTTTTCGATCCGCAGCACGCTCGGCAAAATGGATATCACTTCACGCACCTCGCGCGAGGCACAGGGTCACGAACTCAAACTGATCCAGCAGGACGCCGAGCGTGAGATCAAATCTTTCGAAAAGCGCCTCGCCGAAGACATGAAGCACTGGGACAAGCAGCTGAAGGACCGGGAGAAGATCCTCCAGGACACCCATCAGGAGACCGAAACCGAACAGCAGCAGATCAAGACGACCGCCCTGCAAATGGAGAGCGCCGCACAGGAATCCGCCGACCGCGCCGAATCCCTTTTGCAAGAACAGGAAGCCAAGCTCGCCGAAGAGCGCAAGAAATGGCAGGACACTCTCCAAAGCAAAGAAGCAGAGCTCGTGACGTTCAAGCAGGAGCTTCTGCGCCGCGAGACGACTCTGCAGAACGATTTGAAG
>JANLWZ010000136.1:0-5312 GCA_031364865.1 Elusimicrobiota bacterium | reverse complement strand
GCACGCGTCGCTCGAACGGCTTAGGCTCGCATCCGCATCTTCATCAGCTCCAAACGACAGTCGCTGAGTCAGATCGATGCGGATGCTACGCTTTAACTCGCTCTTCGTGCGCGCCTGGCCTCGACGCTCTGCGACGTAATCGGGTATTCCGAGCACTCTAAAATCGCACTACCATACGAAGGTATAAGTTTAGCGAGGGGTGCCCTCTTCGTTAGATGGGCGCGGTGCCGGGTGAATCGAGCACCGCAGGGCTGTGGAGGCCGAATACGGTATCGAGGCCGACGCGTCGTTTGGAGGCCGGAGAGTAGGCGGCCGATAGGGCGATGTGTCGCTATGGAGCCCGCCACAGACTGCGGAGCGGAGAGAACCCGGCACCAGCTCCGTTTCGGAGGTGGCACCCCGAGCCGGCTACGCGCTGATCTTGCCGAAGGACTGCAGGCCGTCCAATATTTGTTTGAGGCCTTCCTTTGGCGTTGTGCCGATTTCCTTCCAGGTGTTGACTGGTACCGCCTGAGTCATCGGACTGTTTGGTCCGTAGATCCACGCGTAGACGGCTTTGGGGCCTTTCTTCACTGAGAGTTCGGCAAGCTCAGACTTTTCGGCAGAATTTTTCGGGAGCCGCGGCGTGAACATGGCTAAAACTTTGGGAACGTCAGCAACGGCGGAGACGGCTGCTACATCAGAGGCGGCTGGACTTCGGAGACGGCCAGCGACGGGTTTCTTGTTGTTTGCTTTCCCGACTTCTAATGCGTTCGCCATTCCTCTAAACCATGCCGCTAGAGCATGCGCGCTGAACTCCGGCTGCGGCGAGACAAAGAAGAAATGGCCGGTGAGCTCTGGGCCGTCTTTCACCTTGTGAATGCCGTAATGGGTTTCCCACCAGACTTCCAGCGGCAAGTCCTCGCCATCGTGGAGTTTTTCCCAGAGTTTGGAGAGCGGGTCGGGAATTTGTGGGACGGCGGGTCGGCGAACCGGCGAAGAAGTGGGTTTCTTAAGTATGCGGTCAACAAGCGCTTTCACTTGCCGGACGGACAGGTCACTTTTGGCGCATTTCTGCGCCAATTCAATTTTCGAATCTGATCGAGTTAACCGTGCGATTTGAATGAGCAGTCCGATTCCCAAACGTTTGGGAATGCGGCTAATCTCGACAGGCAATCCCTGAATAGCTACGTAGGCGTCAATCAAAGCATCGGATATTCCAAGCACCGCCCCTAGTACTTTGCGGCTGCAATTCCGTACTCTCAACATCCTCTGAATGAGACCCGCCTGGTAGAAAGGATCAGCGTCTTCGCGGTCTTCGTTTTCGGCGAAGGTGATTCTGGCTTTGTCGAAGTCCGACACACCTTCCCTTATGGAGGCGCGGATCTGTTGCCATCCCAGTTTCCTGGCGGCGAGCGTCCTGCCGACGCCGGCGATTACTTCGTAGCGCGTATCGGCGGATCGGAGGTTCGGCGCAACACCGTCCCGCCGGCTCGCCGTCCCGCCGACCCGGACCACAATGATCTCCTGCAGCTGCCCTTGCTCTCCCATGTCATGCGCAAGGATTTCGAGTGCGGCGGGATCATGCGGGCGTGCATCTTTGGCGAGGTCTGTCTTGTCGAGGTCGATCAGGCTGGTCTGAGCTTTGAGGCTGGTCATTGTGGCCTCCTTTGTGGTCAGGCAGCGCGTTTTGTCGAATGATGGATGGCGTAGCAGCGCAAAACCTCACGCATCATCCGCTGATATTTTCCCCCGTACTGTGCTGCAAACGCCTTGAAGAATTCAACACTGGTCTCATCCAGCTCAATAGTGATCTTCATTTTTGAACCTGGAGGCAGAAGCTCATGAGGAGGCGGAAGAAAATCAGGGACTCTCGTTAATTTTCCTACGGGTCGATCAGGATCCACGCGTCGCTTCCGCTTTTTCATAAAGTTTCCTTTCCTTTCGCCAACATCCTGCTCCGATAATCCTCATCTGCCGACTTCGATAGGTGAAGATCGTTGTTTTTGGATTCACAGTATACCTCGCCGTCCGTCGCCTAGCAATACATTCATATGGCTATTAGCCCATATAGTGGGGTAGCGTCTTTCGCCAGAGCCCTCATCCCTTAGATGCAGAAGGCCCTAAAATATTCGAGGGCTTTTTATACGATAGCGCCCATGTTTCAGCTTTCCATGCTAGCGAGTCATTTCGATGTGCCGGGCAACCGCCTGTACGAAATCAAAAATGAACTCCTTAAAAACAAGAAGCCTTTTGTCGATTTAGTATCGGGAAATGTCGGTGCTGGAGGGATTCAGTTCCCGGCCGACGTATTAAAAAGAGCCCTGACGAACGCTCTTCGAAAGACCACCTCCTACAATCCTGACCCTTTAGGTGCTTTGGCGGCGCGTGCCGCGATCTGTAAGTACTACAAGTCTGAAAGTATCCAAGTGGATGAGAGCCAGGTGGTTCTGACGCCGGGGACGAGCCTCTCCTATTTGTATGCCTTTAAAGTGCTGGCCAATCCGGGCGATGAAATTCTGATCCCGACACCTTCTTATCCGCTTTTTGATGCCATTGCGGAGATCTGCCAGGTGAAGCTTGTTCCCTATAAACTTGAAGAAGGCGCGCGGTGGCGCATCAACTTTGAGGATATGGAAGCCCGCGCCACCGCGCGCACGAAAGCCATCATTTTGATCTCGCCGCACAATCCGACCGGAGCCGTGGCGACGAGTGAGGAGGTTAGCAGGTTGGGGAAGTTTGCCGCAGAGCATTCCCTGGCCATCATTTCTGACGAAGTATTTGCGCCGTTTGTTTTCACTAAAGCGCCTTTCGCCAGACCCATGCAGACGCAAACGCCGCTCGTGCTCACCATGAATGGATTCTCTAAGATGCTGGCGCTTCCAGGTATGAAGATCGGTTGGATGCTTGTGACTGGGGATTCAGCGCATGTTGATAAAGCCATGAAAGCGCTCGACATGATCTCTGATACGTTTCTTCCAGTGAATGAAATGATCCAAAGCGCTGTTCCTTATCTTTTAAACCAAAGTAAAAAGTTCCAATCTGCCTATTCGCGTGAGATAGCGCATAGAAGGAATTTAGCCTCAGAGATACTCGGCACGACTGCTCCCGAAGGAGGTTTCTTCTTCTCTTTGCCCATCAAGCCTTCCTTAGATGAGGAGGAGGTCGTGTGCGATTTACTTAAAAAGCACCGTATATTGGTCCATCCAGGCTATTTTTACGATATGTCAGCCAAACATATCGTCCTGAATTTTGTTCAAAAACCTGCCGTCTTAAGAAAATCATTAGAAACAATAAAAAGAGTGCTCATTTGAGCGAGGGCCGTGGGCTCGCAGAGCGAGTTAAGGCGGAGAGGTCGCATCGGTTTGAGCTGGCGACATTCGTTTGGAGCCAGCGAAGATGCGGCCTCGTAGCAGCGGTCGTTCGAGCGTTGCGAGACCAAGGCCCGCGCTCAAAAATTATGTATAAACTCGCCTGATGAAAGAAAAAGCAGAGCGCCTCCTTTCTCTCGACGTTTTTCGCGGCCTTACCATCGCCGCGATGATCCTCGTGAACAGTCCCGGCAACGAAACCGCCTATCCGATGCTGGAGCATGCTTCCTGGCATGGCATGACGCCGACGGATCTCGTCTTTCCCTTCTTTCTTTTCATCGTCGGAGTCTCACTCGTCTTTTCGTTGAAGAAGAAACTCGAGATGGGGGAGAGCCGCCAGGCGCTTCTCTTACAGGTCACTAAACGAACACTCATCTTGATTGGCCTGGGACTCTTTTTAAATGGATTCCCGCATTACAACCTCGAGATCATCCGACTCCCGGGTGTCCTCCAGCGGATCGCCATCTGCTACTTCATGGCCGCGATCTTCTACCTCTGGACGAACATCTCCATTCAGATCGCGGCCACAACCATCATGCTCGCTCTCTATTGGTGGATCATGACGCACCTGCAGGCTCCAGGTTTTCCCATCGGTGATTTAACCAAGGAAGGCAACTTCGCCGCTTACATCGATCGGGCCGTTTTCGGTTCGCACCTCTACAAGCCGATCTATGATCCGGAAGGACTTTTAAGCACGCTGCCTTCTATCGCCAGCACGCTCTTGGGCAATCTTGCCGGCTATTGGCTGGTCAGTTCAGGAGCGCCAGAGCGTAAGGTCACGGGATGCTTGCAGGGGGGGTTTGTATTCCTGATGGCGGGCTGGAAGTGGGGACAATATTTTCCAGTCAATAAGGCGCTCTGGACGAGCTCCTACGTCCTGCAGACGACGGGATGGGCGCTCATAGTGTTTGGAGTGATCTACGGCCTGATCGAGATCAAAGGCAGGGATCGCTGGTCCAAGCCGTTCGAGGCTCTGGGGAAGAATGCCATCGCCGCCTACGTCCTGCACATCTTCTTTCTCAAGCTGCAAAATCTCTGGCACATTTGGCGTCCGGATGGGTCCCCCGGCAATCTCCGCCTATTTATCAGCGATCACCTCTTCCGGCCGTTCATGAGTCTCGAAGGCGCTTCCCTTGCCTACGCTTCCTGCTACACCCTGTTCTGGATCGTCGTATTCTGGAACTTATACCGACGTAAAGTGTTTATCCGCATATAGTAAAATCACTTTTATGCCACTAAATCAGGAAGAAATCCTTCGTTATAGCCGCCATTTGATCATGCCGGAAGTGGGCATTGACGGTCAGGAAAAGCTCAAAAGTGCCAGCGTTTTGCTCATCGGCTGCGGTGGGCTGGGCTCTCCTTTATCCATTTACTTGTCCGCGGCAGGCATCGGGCACCTCGGTCTGGTCGATTTTGATCTGGCCGACTTCACGAACCTCCAGCGTCAGATCGCCTTTGGCACACAGGACGTCGGCCGGCCCAAAGTGGACGCCACCAAAGACCGCATCAACTCCATCAACCCCAACGTCAAAGTCACCACCTATCGGGTGAAACTCTCTTCGGAGAATGTGCTCGACATTTTCAAGGACTACGACATCATCATTGATGGCACAGACAACTTTCCCACCCGCTATCTGACCAATGACGCCTGCGTTTTCCTCAAGAAACCGAACATCTACGGCAGCATCTTCCGTTTTGAAGGTCAGGCCACGATTTTCTGGGGTGAAAAAGGCCCCTGCTACCGCTGCTTGTATCCGGAGCCGCCTCCGCCAGGCATGGTCCCGTCCTGCGCCGAAGGGGGAGTCTTAGGCATTCTTCCCGGTACGATTGCGCTCATCCAGGCCACGGAGACCATCAAGCTCATCCTGGGCAAGGGTGAGCCGCTCATCGGACGCCTGCTGCTTTACAACGCACTCGACATGAAGTTTCGCGAGGTCAAACTGCAGAAAGATCCGGAATGCC
>JANLWZ010000128.1:0-8627 GCA_031364865.1 Elusimicrobiota bacterium | reverse complement strand
GACGTCCTCCGAGATGCTGAGCACGTACTTTGGTTTTCCTTCGCGGTCGAGCAGGGGAATCTTCAAGGTCAGGAGCTGTTTATCGGGTTTACCCGGTACGAGGAGACGCTCATTGATTTCGACGGTGCCGCACTCGCGCAGCGCGGTCAGTTCCGCATCGGCGGAGACGCGTGCTTCGTCCGAAGGCCGAAGATCCTGCTCGAGCGATCCTAGAATCTCCTCCTGAGACTTTCCCAGCCAGGCGGTCGCCGCCTGGTTGGCCAGAGTGACCCGCAAAGCGTTCGCGTCTTTGACAAAAATCATGTAAGGGATGCGTTCAATCACGGAATTCAGGAGCGTTTCCGTATGACCTTTGGCATCTTCCGCTTCTTCCCTCTCCTGCGCTTCGCGCTTCAGCAGGAAGTACGTCCATCCGACCAGCGCCAAACTGATCAGCGTGGCCAGCGCCAGCCATCCCTGTGTTCGTTTGGAACGCTGCTGGGCTTTGCTGGAACGATTGTTAAGGTAGTCGGTGTATTCGGTGTGACAGTCGGTCAGAAGACGTTCCATGGCATAGCGCGTAGCGCCCGTTTCCGCCGTTAGAAGCTGTGTACTGGCCGCCTGCCCGCTCGTCTGCCGGGTTTTCACGATGCGCGAAAGTTCTTTTAAGCGGCGCTCCAGCTCTGCTTGAAGAGCCGGCACCGTACCTTGATGGGTCGCCGGCAGAAGCTGGGTCATTTCCGACACTTCGCGTGACACCACCAGCTTGGCGTAATAGAAGGTATTCAGTCGATCGGCGTCCCCGGTCAGAACGTAACCGCTGACGCCCGAGTAGGCTGACTCCATGAGAGTCTGTGCATGTTGAAATTTTGCGAGCACTTCATGGGCCTGCGAGACCTGCTTGAAGGATTTAAAAAGGGAATAGGCACTCCAGGAGGCGCAGACACTGACCCAGGCCAGCACGCCTGTGGCGATGCCAAAACTGAAGCGAACAGCGCGAGAATGCGAGGTGTTTATCATGCCGCTGAGTTAAGTTTAAGCGGCCCCCGTCGATGTGCAAGGGTTATTTTATGGGGGTTTTGCCGGCGAGGATGTCTTTGACTTTCTCTTCCAGGACGACGGGTTCGAAGGGTTTTTCCATGTAGTAGCGTACATTGGGCACATTTTCGAAGGTGTCCTTCATGCGGCCCTTCGCGGTCAGGATGATCACAGGGATATTCTTCGTCGCTGCGGCAGTACCCAGATGCTGATTCAGTGTGAGGCCATCCATCTCAGGCATCATGAGATCCAGAATGATGAGATCAAACTTCTGCCGCGTGGCCGCTTCGAGGCCTTCTTTGCCATTCTTGGCCTCGTTCAATTCGTGGCCTCCGCGCATCATGGTATAGCGTACGATCTCGATCACATCGGGATCGTCATCGACGATAAGGATTCGGGCCATTAAAGTCCCTCCACAGCCTTGCTCTGCTGTTCCAATTCCGCATTCTTCGCCTCGGACGTAGCGGCCGCCGTTTCTGCTTTATGCATGGTGGTCACTCCACGATCGACATAATCGGTAAAGGTATTTTGAACTTTGGCTTCTGGGGCCGGCGCTTCCGCTGCCTTTTTGGTGCAGCTGGAAAAAACGAGGGCGGATCCAAGAACGACGCTAACCAATTTTTTCACAGGAAAGAGCTCCAGAAGGGCACTTCGCGACGGCCTGCTCGATGGCAGTGGCCTCAGCGGCATCAGGCTGGACCCAGGGTTTCATTTTGACATTGAAAACGGCCGGCAGTGTGCGTACGCAGTTACCGGAGTGCACACACTTCATCGTATCCCACCGGACGATCATGTTATTGCCGCGGTGTTCTTCCAAACGATTAAGAGCAACCCGAGGTCGTGCCGCAGGTGTTGCATTTCAGGCATGTGCCGTTGCGGACCATGGTGAACTGTCCGCATTCCCTGCAGGGATCGCCTTCATATCCTTTGAGCTTGGCTTCGCGGGCTTTCTCAGCCGCCGAAGGCTGCTGCGGTTTAAAGCCAATGGCCGGCGAGACGGCGGAAGTGGCGGAGGCGGGAGCTGCCGCTGGTGCGGCGCCCGCCTGATTTTTGATCGGTGCCACTGAACCCGGTGTCACTCCGTTTTGCGCGTTCGACAAATGGGTCGACTTAGGGACGAGTGTGGGGGAAGCTTGCGACAGATCTTTCTGATCCACGACGCGCTCGCTGATGACTTCCTCTTCAGAAAAGTCCGGCTGCTGAACGCCGGGGTCGCCCACGGCGGAGGCGCGCAGGTCTTCGAGCGTCACCTGAGCGAGGTCCTGGCGGTCGAGGTACGAGATCGCGAGCTCGCGGAAGATGTAGTCGATGATGGAGGTCGTCATTTTGATCTGCGGATTGCCCTGCACCATGCCGTTTGGCTCAAAGCGCGTGAACACAAACGCTTCGACAAACTCTTCCAGGGGTACGCCGTGCTGCAGGCCCAGGGAGATGGCGATGGAGAAACAGTTCATGAGACTTCGGAAAGCGGCGCCTTCCTTATGCATATCGATAAAGATTTCGCCGAGGCCGTTGTCCTCATATTCGCCGGTGCGCAGGTAGATCGTGTGTCCGCCAATTTTCGCCTTCTGCGTATAGCCGGAGCGGCGATAGGGGAGGCGGCGACGGCGCGCAATGTAGCGATGAATGATCTTCTCGGAGATCTTGAGCGGACCTTCCTGAAGGTCGGCCATCGTGACGGCGGCATCGCCGCTTGCATCCGAGGTTGTGTTCAACGGCTGAGAGAGCTTCGAACCATCGCGATAGAGCGCGACGGCCTTGAGCATCAGCTGCCAGGATTCGACATACGATTCGTTGATGTCGCGGAGCGTGGCTTCATGCGGAAGATTGATGGTCTTGGAGATCGCGCCGGAAATGAACGGCTGGGCGACGGACATCATCTTCAGGTGTGCCATCGGTGCGATGTAGCGCAGGCCTTTGGCGCCGCACTTGTTGGCGCAGTCAAAGACGGGCATATGCTCAGATTTCAAATGTGGAGCGCCTTCGAGCGTCATCGTACCGCAGACGTATTCGTTGGCAATCGCAATCTCATCCTGCGAGAATCCGATGTGTTTCAGGATCGAGAAGCTCCAGTCGTGGAGCTGCTCCTCGCTGATTTTGAGCGTCTGTTTGCAGAACTCTTCGCCGAGCGTCCACTGGTTGAAGGCAAAACCGATCTCGAAGGCCTGAGGCAGCGCAGATTCGATCTTGGCAAGCGCCTCATCCGTAAACCCCTTGCCCTTCAGGGCCTCAGGATTGATGTGCGGGCCGCCTTTGAGCGTCCCCGAACCTTTGCAATAGCGGACGATGTCGTCGATTTGAAGGGTGGTGTAGCCCATGGCCTTGAGCGCCGGAGGAACCGTCTGATTGATGATCTTCAGGTAGCCGCCGCCTGCCAGCTTCTTAAATTTCACAAGGGCAAAATCCGGCTCGATGCCCGTGGTATCGCAATCCATCGAAAGGCCGATCGTGCCGGTCGGCGCGATGACGGTGACTTGCGCGTTGCGATAGCCATGCTTTTCGCCCATGGCCAGAGCGCGGTCAGACTCTTCGCGCGCGGCCTTCAGGAGGTTTTCGGGACAATGTTCCTGGCGGATGTGCTGCGGAGCGACGGTCAGATTTTCGTATTCTTCGCGTTTGGTCGGATAGGCCGCGCGCCGATGGTTGCGGATCACGCGCAGCATCGCCTCTTTGTTGGCCGCGTAGCGCGGGAATGGCCCGACGGCGGAAGCGAGTTCCGCGGAGGTCGCGTAGGAGCCCATGTGCATGATTGAGGTGAGAGCTGCGCAGATGGCGCGTCCTTTGTCTGAGTCATAGGGAATGCCCTGAACCATGAGCAACGCGCCCAGGTTCGCGTAGCCCAGGCCGAGCGTCCTATAAAGGTAGGACTTCTCCGCGATGGGTTCCGAGGGGAACTGTGCCATGGTGACCGAAATTTCGAGGGTAATGGTCCAGAGCCGTACGGCGTGGCGATACGCTTCGATATCGAAGGTCGTCGTTGCCGTATCGAAACACTTCATCAGATTGATCGAGGCCAGGTTGCAGGCGGTGTCATCCAGAAACATGTATTCCGAGCAAGGATTGGACGCGTTGATGCGGCCATCCACCGGGCAGGTGTGCCAGTCATTAATGATCGTGTCGAACTGAAGGCCGGGATCGGCGCACGCCCAGGCGGCGTAGCAGATTTGGTCCCAGAGTTCTTTGGATTTGATCGTCTTCCAGGGCTTCGGCTCGCGCTTTTCTTTGGCCGCCTTTTCTTTTTCCGTGCGCCAGAAGACTGGCCATTCGCCGTCGGCCAGCAAGGATTCCATGAAGGCGTTGGGGACACGAACGGAGTTGTTCGAATTCTGGCCGGAGACCGTGATATAGGCCTCGGACGTCCAATCGGTGTTGTATTCGTCGAATTCGATTTCGGTGACGCCCTGTGCGGCGAGCTCCACCACACGCTCGACATAGTTCTGCGGAATCATGGAGGTGTTGGCGGCGCGGATGGAGGCTGCCAGACGCGTGTTTTTCTTGCGATCCAGCTTCTCGGAAGCTTCCGGCCAGCCATGGACGGCTTTAATAATGTCGTTGAGATGCTTTTTGCAGAGCTTAGAACCCGCCACGAGAGCGGCCACTTTCTGCTCTTCCTTTACCTTCCAGTTGATGTACTCCTCGATATCGGGATGATCGAGATCCAACGTCACCATCTTGGCCGCGCGGCGAGTCGTGCCGCCAGATTTGATGGCGCCAGCCGCCCGGTCGCCAATACGAAGGAAGGACATGAGTCCGGAGGACCTGCCGCCGCCGGAAAGGGGTTCGCTGGAACCGCGGATGCTGGAGAAATTGGAGCCTGTGCCTGAGCCGTATTTGAAAATGCGGGCTTCTCGCACCCAAAGGTCCATGATGCCGCCGGGGTTCACGAGATCGTCGGTAACGGATTGAATAAAGCAGGCATGCGGCTGAGGGTGCTCATAAGCATTGGTGGATTGCTTCATTTCGCCTGAGCCCGGGTCTACAAAATAGTGTCCTTGGGCGGGACCCGCGATGCCGTAGGCCCAATGAAGTCCCGTGTTGAACCACTGCGGCGAGTTCGGCGCGCCCATTTGCGAGGCTAGAATGAAAAGCATTTCGCCGTAATAGTTTTTGGCGTCGTGTTCGGTCTTGAAGTAGCCGTATTTCCAGCCCCAGTAAGTCCAGCAGCCGGCTAAGCGATGAAAAACTTGCTTGGCATTCGTTTCCGGGCCGTAGCGCTTGTCCTGCGGCAGCGCGGCAAGGGCGGCTTCGTCTGCCACAGACTTCTGCAGCCATTCCGGAACGCCTTTTTCATTTACTTTTTTTGTTTTGGCCGGAATACCAGCTTTGCGGAAATATTTTTGAGCGAGGATGTCGGTCGCCACCTGGGACCAGCCTTTGGGGACATGGATCTGGTTCATCTCGAACACCACAGAGCCATCCGGATTACGGATGATGGAAGATCTCTCATCCCATTGGAAGGTATCTAGGGCCTGCTTACCCTGTGGAACAAAACGATTTTGGACAAAAAGCCCTTTTTGATTTTCACTCATGTTGCGGTCCCCTCCGGCTGTTTTCATGTCTTATGGTTTGTTGGTAGCGGATACCAGATATGGTGTCCAGTCGCAATCAAACATCTATATGTAGTATGTGTCAAGCATGTGACGGAGAGTGGATGAAGATCACCAAACACCGTGGCGGCAAGCATATAAAAGCGTGTGCCGAACGTGTCAAATCACTGACGGTGACGCGTTTAGCGCGTCAATTTTTGCGGATCTCGATTTTGTTGTCGAGGTAAATCACGATCTCGCCCGGCCCTTTGACGCGCCGGCCTACGCGAAGATCCATCGGGATATTCTGGAGTTTTGTGATGGGGATACGCACGAGTCCTTCGTAAGAAAGAAAATTGGCGGCGAGTTGTTTGCGTGAAGAATCAAATTGCGCGCGGCCTGTCGCCGAGGCTTTTCCGTCGATCTTTTTGGTGATGCCGCGCGCCCAGTCCGGCACCCCGCGCAGCACGGGCCGCAGATCGCCAACGCTCAACAGCTGCGCGCAGTGCTTCCCCTGACAGGGGAAGATCCCGCCCATACTCCACTGCAACTTTCCGCGCCAGGCGATTTTCCAGCCGCTGTAATCGTCCAGCCATTCGATAGATTCGTTCCAGGTATCGCCGGCCTTTTGCGCGCCCTTGGGAAATTTTGGCGCGATGAACGTCAGGCTTTTGCCGAGTCGCGGAGAATAACTCACGCGCCGTTCCAGAACCATTCCGGTTTTGTCGAAAATAATCCGGCCGCCGCTGAGGGTGGGATGCTTTTTCGGGATCGAGCGGCTGGACGATCCTGCTTCCTCATTTAAAATTTGAATCCATTCTTTGGCGCTGGCCTTGGCGGAAAAATTCTTCTTGCCCGGCACTTTCTCAATGCTGACAGTGCCCATCTCATCGGTGTAACGTTTTTCGATGGGCGTATCCAGGCGGCCATCGCGTTCCGACCAGATCTTCGTGTTCTGCTTCATGCCGACGAGGTACGTGAGTGCCGTTTTCTCAGGATAAAAATAGTGCAGTTTCTTTCCCATCAGGCTGTACCAAAGTTCGGCGCTGACGAGAAAACTGAGCGCCATCCAGCCGCCGATGAGAGCCACCAGGACCACCGGCCATACCCAGTAGCGCTTCACCATCCCCATGCCTTGATGGAAGGTTTTATTCACGTCGAGCTTTTGCCACTTCGCCTCTTCGTCGACGAAGCGCTGCGATTGGATGGTCACTTCCGGTTCTTCGGGGTCGCCTTCCCGCTGACGTCTTTCGCGGCGTACCGACTGGAGATAGGCTTGTGCCGCGGAGCGGTTGAAGACTTCATAGCACTGGTTGCAATGAGTGGCTCCGGGAGAGTTAGGACATTTACAGACAGGGCAATTCATATCAGATAGTTCAGTTTTATTCTAAAAATCAACTGAAAGCAAGGGGAAAAGGAGAGTGGTAAAGTCAGACTTTCATGCCGCGGCGCGTTCTCATGCTTTCCTCCAGCGCCGAAAACACAAAGCGATCGATGGACCAGCCAATGACCATAATCATGACCATAACGGCCGCCACAAGACTGATGTCGTTCAAATCTCTTCCCATCTGAAGCAAGTGCCCTAGCCCCGGGCTCACAAAGAGAAGCTCACCCGCCATCAAGGACCGCCAGGCAAAAGACCAACCCTGCTTTAACGCAGACACAATGCCCGGCAAAGCTGCCGGAAAGATGACTTCCTTGTATAAGCGAACACCTCGGACCCCCATCGTGCGCGCCGCGCGGATGTAGATGGGGGGAAGATTTTTCACGGCATCGTCGGTGCCGATACTGATCGCCAGCACAGAGCCGGCGATGACGACAAAAAGAATGGCCGAGTCCGATAGCCCAAACCAAAGCAGCGCGGCAGGCAGCCAGCAAATGCTGGGCAGCGTCTGCATCCCAACAATGAAGGAGCCCAGAGTGTTATCGATCCACTTGATGCGGGCAGTCAGAAGCCCCAGAGGGATACCCAGAATCGCCGATAGTCCATAGCCGATGCCGATCCGCTTCAGGCTCGTCCAAAGGCCCATCTGAAAAGAGTGGTCGCTGAAACCTTGCTCCAACGTTTGCGCCACATCCGCGGGACCCGGGAAAAGATAGGAAGGCCAGATCCTTTTCCAGGCGATGAGGTACCACGCGAAAAAAAGCACCGCGTAAAAGAGCGTCCGTTGAACGCCCGCGCTTTTCATATCTTCAATTCTTCTGCCAGGGCTTTTTCTACTTCACCGTGGAGAGCGTCCACGATTTCGCGGATCAATTTGCCGATGCGCGGATCGTCAGGATCTCGCGGCTTGGGAATGTCGACTGGAAAAATCTGTTTGATGCGTCCAGGCCGGAAAGTAAAGAGCACCACGCGATCGCCAAGGTGGACCGATTCACGCACGTGATGCGTCACAAACAGGATCGTGTTCTTAAGTTTGTCATGAATACCGCGTAGTTCTTCGACGAGCAAATCGCGTGTCTGCGTATCCAGTGCCGCGAAGGGCTCATCCATGAGAAGGATGCGCGGCTCAAGGACCAGGGCGCGCGCAATGGCGACGCGCTGGCGCATGCCCCCCGAAAGTTCATGGATGTAGGCATCTTCGAATTTATCGAGGTGGACGAGCTTGAGAAACTCCAGTGATTTTTCTCGCCGCGCTTTTTTCGGGAGCCGCTCACGCAGACCAAACTCCACGTTCTCCGTCACGGTCAGCCAGGGGAAAAGTCCACCTTCCTGGAACACCACGACGCGCTCCGGGCCTGGGCCATCGATGGGGTTACCATTCAGCAGAATCTTCCCTGAATTGGCACTTTCCAGACCTGCCGCAATGTTGAGCAGCGTCGATTTGCCGCATCCCGAAGGGCCGACCAGGCAGATGAATTCGCCTTCCATCACGTCGAGAGAGATGTTGTCCAGCGCCCCCACACCCCCCTGGCGCGTGATGAAGGTTTTTGTGATGTTTTGAATTTGGAGCTCAGCGCTCATGATTGGATGGGCGGAAGTCTGCGGGTGAGCAGAACTTCGGAGATCGGCTTCAGATCGACAAGACCCGTCAGCTCAGGCTTCGAACGACCCAGAAAGCCCAGGGCATAGGCCGCGTGCGC
>JANLWZ010000046.1:0-3769 GCA_031364865.1 Elusimicrobiota bacterium | reverse complement strand
CCGAACCCCTGCGTCGTATCGGGAGGCCGGAGACACCTATGTCCTGCAGGTCGATGTGGACCAGGATCAACTCAGCATCCTGAGCCAACTGGTTTCCGTTTTATCTCGTCATGGCGCCAACATTATCGGCTTGCGCTCACTTCGCCAAAAAGTCGGTGCTCAGATTCAGATCACTATTGAAAAGAAACCTGAGGTGCAAATGGATTACCTGCTTCAGCAATTACAAGCGCCCCTTCAAATGCCGATCCAACCAGCCACCGATACCAAAAGTGTTCTTGTGACGGCCAGTGTGAAACTTTTGGACAAGCCCGGATCTCTGGACAAACTGCTCGCTTCCCTGACCGAGTGGCTGCCGGAAGCCTATCTCACCTGGTTTGTTATAGATTCCGAAAATTCCCATGGTCAGCGTTGGCTCAATATGACTCTGGCCGTTCCCGAGGAGAAACCAAAGGTTTCAGAACCCCGCATGCTAACGGATGTCCTCCAGAACATTGCCGAGGAACAACCGGGCCTGATCGATGATATTCAATGCAGTTACGCGTATGTCTCTAAAAAGACGGTCCAGAGTTTCATGGAACTTCTAAAGGGGGAATTAGACAGCCGTTCACCCATCCAAGCTGCAGCGCTTAACCTTATTGCCATCGTTGGACGACTTCTCTGGGGATCGTCAACCTTCGCGGAAGAACCCGATGTTGATCGGGACCAGAGTGATCCCAAGCTGCTCGACCCCGAGATGATCGATGTTTTCACAACAGCCCTTGAACTGGCCAAAAGATTTCACTCTATAGAAGTAGCTCCAGGCCATTTTGAACCAGAAACGCGCCATAGCGGCGATGATTACATCGTTCACCCGATCAATGTCACCATTCACATGATCCAGGATGGATTCCGTGACCCCGTCTTACTCATTACGGGACTGCTGCATGATGTGCTCGAGAACGGCCCTCGCAATTTATTTAAGGCGGAGCATCCAGGTGAAGATCCTCCGCCAATGAGCGATCCACGCATGATCTCTTATCAGGAACGCATCGTCGAAGAAATTCGTAGTGCATTTCCCCAATTTCACCATCGTCTGATTTACAGTTTGTATTACATGACCAAGTACAAAAAAGCTCACGATTTGGCCGACCGAGGCGGGATTGGGCTCACCGGCGCCAAATTAGAGGACATGACGGACAACCTTCAAACGATCTTTGACGTCTATATCGCGAACAAGCCCGATTTTCCCGCCGATCAGATCAGGAAGCGAATTCGCCATGGCTTACCGTTAGTGTCATGGAAATCCGAAAATAAAAATCCCGCCTATCGCAATCCCCGAAAATACTTTTTGAGAACGCTCGTTGAACAAAGCTCAAAATTGTCCAATGAGGAATTCATTCAGATCTATTGCCCGGACGAAGACCCGCGCGCCGTGCGAGCAGAGACCGCCGCGACCATCACTGAATTTTTAGAGTGGGCAGATCAAAATCGAGCGTTGCTGCCTTGGGATCTTGCCGACCAAACATCGAAATTCTTAGGTCGGCTGCAAGAACTGCAATTGTGGCTGCATTTGCCGGAGCGCCTGACACCCCCGGGACCGACAAAAGCCTCAACGCTAAAGATAGAAGCGGAGGACCTCTCGCTCCTCCTGACAGAACAATGGTTTAAGGACACGGATTTAGAAGGCAAATTCTGGTTTTATCCTTTTAAAGGCGGTGATCAACACAACACAGAAACCAATCTGGAAGGCGAGCTTGTCTTGATTGACGAAAACACCGCAACCGCAGGACTGCCGGCCATTACTGCCTCTCTGACGATACTAGCCGATAATGCTGCGCGCGCTGTCACTGGCCCGTTTATACGCTTTCTAGGAACGCGGGCTGAAAGAGAATTATTTATGCCTTTTACAAAACCTTATATGAAGGAACTGCTGCGAGTCATGCTCCGCTGGCTCAGAGACGATAAGAACTATCTGACAGCGAGATTCATAATCCTTTTCGGCGACGGAACAGCCCTGATGACGGTGTTGGATTCCCTCCGCGCCTCACCTATTCAAAAACCCTATACGGTTCAGGATACAGACGGCAAGCCCACTTTTATAGACGTCGATTTGCACGCGCTTCAATTGCATCGCAGCGCCTAAGAGCGGTGAAGTTAGGATTTGATGGCGATGGCGGCGTTTTTGGCGATGTGGCTGAGGACGGAGACAGCGAGGTCAATGTCTTGCGGTGTATTGAAGTAGCCGAAGGAAAAGCGGGTCGTTCCCAGAGGATAGGTGCCAATCGCCTGATGGGCGCCCGGGGCGCAGTGAAGACCGGAGCGCGTCATGAGTTTTCCCACCTCATACAGCCGGTGCGAAACTTCCGGCGGAGCATAATCACCAACGCGCAGGGACACCACAGCGGACTGCTGCGTCGCATTTTTGGGGCCATAGATTTGAACCCCGCCGATCGATCGTATCCCCTCTAAAAACATCTCGGTCAACCGCAGCTCGTGCTTGCGGATTTTGCCGATCGTTTCATGGGCAATAAATTCCAGGCCGGCTTTCCATCCGGCAATCCCGAGCGCATTGTGCGATCCGGGCTCGTATTTATCCGGCAGGAAATCAGGCTGGACTTCCTGTTCTGACTGAGTTCCTGTGCCGCCTTCGCGGAGCGTTTCCAGAGCGAGCCCTTCGCGGATAAAAAGCGCCCCCGTTCCCAGGGGCCCCAGCAGTGCCTTATGGCCGGGAAATGCCAGAAGATCAATCTTCATAGCCTCCACATCGATAGGAAGCACGCCCGCCGACTGGGATGCATCCACGAGAAACGGTACGCCCTTCTTACTGGTGAGCTGTCCGATCTCTTCAATCGGCAAAATCGAGCCCGTCACATTGGATACATGCACGACAGAAACAAGACGCGTCCGCGCATTGATCGCTTTGGCCACTTCATTAGGCCGAACAAAGCCCTCAGGACAAGCTTTGACTTTGACGATTTTGATGCCGCACCGCATCTTCAGTTGATTCAAAGGTCGAAGAACGGAATTGTGTTCCATCGCGGAAACCACCGCATTGTCGCCCGCGCGCCAATCGAGCCCCTTGATCGCCAGATTCAGAGCATCGGAGGCGTTCAACGTGAAAATAATCTGGTTGGGATTGCGAATATTAAAAAAGGAAGCGAGGCGCTTTCGCGTGTCCTCCAGTAGACGACCCGTCAGCACCGCCCGGGGGTAAGCGCCGCGCCCGGCGGAGGCGCCCAGGTCGCGATGGTAATGCAGGAGAGCCGCCTCTACAGAAGGCGGCTTGGGGAAACTCGTCGCCGCGTTATCGAAATAGATTTCGCGCGATTTAGAGGACATGATGAAGGACTCCTCCGCCCAGAACGACATCCCCTTGATAAAAAACAGCCGCCTGCCCGGGAGTCACGGCAGATTGTGCGCTATCAAACGAAATTTTCAGATTTCCCTCTTCCGCCGAGTGGAGCGTGGCGGGTGCTTCCGTATGCTTGGAGCGGATTTTAACGGCAGCGCTGCATGGCAGAGCCGGCGCGTTGCCGGAAGTCCAGGTAATGTCGCGCACCAGAGCCTCATCCGCAAGCACATCGGGTTTTTCGCCAACCACCAGCGTGTTGCTCTGTTTCTCTAAGCCAAGAACGTATAAAGGATGACCCACAGAAATTCCCAGACCTTCTCGCTGCCCAATCGTATAGAAAGGAAGTCCGCGGTGCTGACCCAGGACCCTGCCATCCTTATGGCGAATAGGGCCCGAGGGACGCTCACCGGCCGGCACTTCTTCCTCTATAAACTGTTT
>JANLWZ010000015.1:0-2168 GCA_031364865.1 Elusimicrobiota bacterium | reverse complement strand
CAAAGGCGCATCAAATAGAAGGCAAACGACTTAAGCGCCTCGGGTCCCGACCCTTCCGTGACGAGAGGCAGCTTCTCAGGATTGCCGTAAAGACCACCCGAATTACGCAGGATGAGGTGATGTCCGAGGCAAAGAACGCCGTCGATGGACTGGCCAGAAGCCGAACCTAAAAAGGACTTAAGCTCCGGCAAAGCGAGCGGCTCAAAGCTCACCACGAGACAGGCGATGTCCGACTTTTTCTTTTTTTCGAGCTTCTTCAACTGTTTGACGAGCGCCGCGTACTGCGTGAGATCGTGCTGTGCCCAGTTTTTGATCTGGAGCGTGAACACCGCCCCGTCCGCGAGGTAATTGCTCGCCCCGCCCTCCCCAAAAGGAGGAAAATTCTCGGTAGTAGCGATGGCATCAAAGGGCCCGGCCATGCGTTCTTTCAAATCGATGATCTTGCCCGGGCCCATGCGGATGGACGCCGGCAGCAGCGTGCGCATCTGCGTAATAAAGAATTCTGTGGCCGAAGAAGACTTCTTCCCTTTTTTGTATTCACCGAGGATGTGCTCGGTCAAATCGCCGAAGCTGTCAGTAATGATAGGCACCATGGTCCTCCTTTCTCGCTATGGTTGCGATGGCCATCGCTAAGACGATTCGCCTTAAGCAAATCGCAGCGATGGTGGGTTGTTTTTATCAAAGTTCGGCAAATGTCGCCAGCGTTATGTCCCGATTTTTCAGTTCCTCGCGGATGGCGCTGGAGGTGCAGTGCGAAAGTTCTTTTTCCCGCCAGGGCTCGCCTTTGCCGGGATGAACCATGAGCTCGGCGGTTGAAAATGGAAGAGTGAGATCGAGATAGCTATACCCTGGCAGACTCGATTCGACGGCTTCCCATCCTGCAAAAAATGTTTCGACGCACTTCAATCCGAAGCGCCCCAGGAGATCTTTCACCCACGCCGTCGGCAACCCTGGATAGAGCCCTTCATAAAAACCTTTGAAATAGCGGATCACCGGGATCTTGTGTTTCGCTGTGATCGCCGCGATCGTGGCAATCAGCTCCGGCCGCAGATGGGCGTGATGGTGACCATCGAGATGCTGAAGCCTGATGCCGGCAGACTGCGCCTTCTGAATCTGCAGTTCGGTCTCCTTCACAATCGCTTCCAGCGGCAACTGTGGATCTTTATAGGAAAGCAGGCGGCCCACGCCGTGCTGCACATTAAAAAAGGAATCGAGATCGAGATGGAGACCAACGCCGAGTTTTGGATTTGCCTTAGCGAGCTTCACGGCTTCTTCAAAGCCTTCGCGCCCCGTCATGAGGCTGGCGCTCGTGATGATGCCCTTCTGATGTCCTTCGATGATCCCAAGGTTGATCGGGGTAGAACGGCCGAAATCGTCCGCGTTTACGACGAGCTTTTTGCTCAAAGGTAATCTTTTTCGATCATCACTTCAGCGATTTGAACCGCATTCAGCGCGGCCCCTTTTAAAAGCTGGTCGCCAGCCACAAAAAGCACGATGGATTTGCCGGAGGGGTCGCTGGAGTCCTGACGGATGCGGCCGACGAGCACATCCCCCTGGCCGGAAGCGTCTTTGGGCATGGGGTAATAGTTTTTCTCCGCGTCATCCACGATTTTTACGCCCGGCGCTTTCGCCAGGATCGATTTCACTTCGCTCGGCTTGATTGGCCGATCGCATTCGATCGTGAGTGCTTCCGAATGCGCGCGCAGCACCGGCACGCGGACGCACGTGGCGCTCACGCGGATATCCGGGTCGGCAAATATTTTCCGGGTCTCATTCACCATTTTGGTTTCTTCTTCGTTGTAACCCGTCACACGATCGACTTTGGAATTATGGCTGAACAAGTTAAAGGCATAGGGATGCGGCAAGACCGTGTTTTTATAGGTCTTGCTGTCGAGATGCGCGCGTGTGGATTCCATCAGCTCATTCATCGCCGCCTGCCCAGCACCGGAGGCCGCCTGGTAGGTCGATGCGATCAGCCGGCGAATACGATTTTTCTGGTGGATCGGCCAAAGCGGCGTGATGGCGATGATCGTCGAACAATTGGGATTGGCAATAATACCTTGGTGACCTTTCATCGCGTCCGGATTGATTTCCGGGATGATCAGTGGTACGGCTGGATCCATGCGGAACGCGGAAGAATTGTCGACCACGACGGCGCCGGCCTTCAC
>JANLWZ010000411.1:0-5741 GCA_031364865.1 Elusimicrobiota bacterium | reverse complement strand
TCATAGAAGACCCGTCGTTTCTTCAAAACCGAACATGAGGTTGATATTTTGAATGGCCTGACCGGCGGCGCCGTTGACGAGATTGTCCAGGGCGGCCGTGATGATCGCCTGTTTACCGGAGGCCGAGACGGAAACGCCGATCTGGCAGTAGTTGGTGTACGTCACGGCTTTTACTTCCGGTGACTCATAAGCGCCGAGTACGGAAACAAAAGGCTCTTTCATGTAATAGGAAAGATAAACCTCGCGCAGCGCTTCCGCCGACATCTTTTTGGCCAGCGGCGCGTAAAGATTCGCGAAGATGCCGCGATTCATGGGCGCGAGCTGCGGTACGAAAATGAACTCGTTGGAAATTCTGCCGGCCTTTCCCCATTCCTGGTAGATTTCCGGATGATGGCGATGGCCTTTAAGTCCGTAGGCCTGCATACTCTCATCGAGCTCAGAATAAAGATACATGGCCTCCACTTTGCGGCCCGCGCCTGAGATGCCACTTTTGGCGTCTACGATGATCGGACCTTGGCCGAGAAGCTTCTTGGCCACGAGCGGCAGTCCCGCCAGAATCGACGTTGTTGCATAGCAGCCGGGATTGGCGATGAGGCGTGCGTTGGCGATGTCATCGCGATACCGCTCGGGCAATCCATAGACGGCGTCTTTGATCAGGGCAGAAGCGGGATGCTTGCCGTACCACTTCTCATAAGTTTTCAAGTTGGTCAGGCGAAAATCCGCCGAAAGATCGATGACCTTCACGCCCTTTTTGAGAAGCTGCGCCGCGGTCTTCGCCGCGGTGCCGTGAGGAAGGCCGAGAAAGACCACATCCGAATCCGCCGCAATGGCCTCCGTGTTCTGCTTTTCCAGAATTTGGCTGAGTTTACCCTTCAAGAATTTGTGGATCTTGTGGATGGGCTCACCCGGAAAACTCTCGGATGTTAAACGCGCGATCGACACCTCAGGATGTCGGATAAGATACCGGAGGAGTTCTCCTCCGGTATAACCTGTAGCGCCAATAATCGATACGCGTATCATGAGTTTTCCTTTTCTCCGAATAAAATAACGACCTCGCCGAGTGGTGCTTTTTCTGCATAACGAACCGCCAGTGCGCCTGCGGTGCCTCGGACAAATTCCTCGTGAATTTTTGTGAGCTCACGCGCCACAACGACCGGGGTATTCGAGCCGGCAAGATCGGCAATCAGGCCAATCGTTTCTGCGGCCCGGTAGGGCGACTCGTACAGAACGACCGTGCTCCCTGTCTGGACTGCTTCTTGAAGTGCTTTTTTGGCTCGGGAAGGCCGCCTAGGGAGAAATCCTATAAAAAAGAACCGGTCTGTAGGGAGTCCTGATCCGACGAGCGCGGTGATTGCCGCGCAGGGTCCCGGCAGCGAGATCACCGTCAAACCGGCCTTCACGACGGCCTGCACCAGCGGTGTTCCAGGGTCCGAAAGGCCAGGGGTTCCGGCATCAGAAATAATGGCGACGCGCTTGCCCAGCTGGAGCTCCCGCAGAAGCTCACCGACTTTGCGATCCGTGCTGTGCGCGTGATAACTCCACAAAGGCTTTGAGATCCCGAGGTAATTGAGGAGCCGTAAACTGTGGCGCGTGTCTTCGCAGGCGATGAGATCAGCTTGCTTGAGCGCTTCGACAGACCGGAGCGTCATATCCGCAAGATTCCCCAGCGGCGTCGGGACAATATAAAGGGTGCCTGTAGGCCAATGCTGTTCCATGGAAAAAGTTAAGCCTTACGGGAAGCGAGTTGGGCGGCAGCGGCAGGCTGTTCTGTCGTAGCGATGCCTTCACGTTCCAGCTTGTCGACCAGGCGCAGGAAGAGGTCCACGAGTTTCGGATCAAATTGTTTGCCGGCCTGGCGGCGAAGCTCCGCGATGGCCGCGGTTTTGGTCAGCGCTTTGCGGTAGGGGCGGTTGGAGGTCATGGCATCCCAGGCGTCGAGGATCTGGACGACGCGCGCGCCGAGTGGAATCTCTTCTCCGGCTAATCCTTCCGGATAGCCAGCGCCGTTGTACCACTCCTGATGATAGAGAACGATGGAACTCGCGCCCTGCAGAGCGGTCATGGGATCCAGAATAGCTTTGCCCATGACCGCATGATTTTTCATGACTTCCCGTTCTTCATGGGTCAGCTCGGAGGGCTTCTTCAGAATGGCGTCATCGATGCCGATCTTGCCGATGTCATGCAGCAGTGCGCCTTCTTCAAAAACCTGGATCAAAACCTCAGGAAGATTCAATTCTTTGCCCATGGCCCGAGTGAGCATCCGGGTGCGCTTCGTGTGGAGATGCGTGGTGCTGTCTTTGGCGCCCAACGCGCGCGTGAGGGCATCTACCATCTCCGTTCGGGTTTCTTTCGCCGTACGTGTAAGCGTCTGGTTCGTTAAAAGGATGGACACCTGCGCCGCCAGAAGCGCGAAGATTGATTTTTCTTCCACCGTAAAGGCGGCGGAAGGCTTAGCAGCGACGAGAATCCCCAGCGGTTTTGATTTGGATTGAAGCGTCTGCATCAGGTGCCCCGCGGCAAGAAGCGGAGCGAGCGCTTCCGCCGACTTCACATGCATGTTGGAAAGGGTCTGCGGTGAAAAACCACGGGCTGAAAGAGGCATGAACTCGTACGAGACGGGATCAAAACCTAAAAAGAGGGCCTGTTCCGCCTGCATGAGCGCATGCAGGGCGTCCACCACGGCTTCCGCTAACGGCCGCTCTGCGGCGTCATTGGAACCAGAGCCGGAACCCTGCAGCCGGCTTAAGAAACCGCTTAAACGAGCGGCCTTTCCCTGTTCTTTTTCAAGCTCGTTTTGAAGGGTCTGAAGTTGCTTTTTTAGGAGAGCGGTTTCGTTCCACCAGAACATGCGCCATTCTATCTAAATTGCCCTCTTTTGATGTCAGCGGCTTCGGTTGACACGGTTGGAAAATTTCGTGTATAAAGCACACTTCAATGACCGCTTCCAATACCCAAAACACTCTTGTTCTCATCAAACCGGACGGACTGAAGAAGTCCCTGACGGGCAACATTCTCACGAAGCTTGCCGAGACTCGCCTTATGATCGTGGGGGCGCGCGTCACGAGCGTGACCAAAGAACTGGCGGAGCAGCACTATATCCATCTAAAAGACAAACCGTTCTTTCCCGAGCTTCTGAACTATATCCAGGGAAAGATTTATGGCGATGACTACCAGCGCGTGCTCGCGATGGTCTATCGCGGTGAAAACGCGATCCAGAAAGTACGCGATATCGCCGGCGCCACCAACCCTGAAGAAGCCGATTCTACCTCGATCCGCGGCGCCTATGGCCGCATCACCACCAAGGGCGTCTTCGAAAACGTGATCCACGCTTCCTCCAGCACAGAGGACTCCGAACGTGAGATCAAACTCTGGTTCAAGCCCGGCGAACTCGTCGGCAATCTCTACCCCACCAAAAAAGCTGTCATCGATAAACACGAAGAACAGGTCTGGGCCTAGTCGCTCAGGCCAGCCATGGCTGCTTGGTCGGGCCGCCTCGTCCCCCTTGCTTCCGTGGGACTGTTCAAATAAGGGGTTGAATTTCTGAATCTCCCCTGATACAACTCGACGGAGCAATTATCCTAAGGAGGGATTCGAGATGATGAAACGGTACAGCAGTGCGATAGGCATCGGGCTTTTGCTGTCGAGTATTTCGCCGGCAATGGCGGTTCAGCGGGGCGGCTTTTTGTCATCCTGGGGAGAAAATTGGCGGATCGCTGTCGAGCCGTCGCTCGGCATGGCGTTCTTTAACATAAAGGATTTTAAGACTTCAGGGCAGACCGCTGTGGCCGACGCGCAAGGCGATCCGGATCAGGCCGCAAGCTTTGACGAGTTCGGCACCTCGTTCCTGCTCGGCGCTTCGCTCCGATTGGAACACGCACTTCACACGGGGCATTGGGTCGGTTTGGGAGTCGGCTACAACAGGTTTCTGGGCGGGACATACGAACAGTCCGAGACACGCAGCATCGCCACCAACAATGTACGCAACCTCAGTTTGGATGTGTCGGCCCGCGCGATCCCGGTGACGTTTTATTACAAGATTGGCATCGAGGGCCTGGGCATGAACAAGCGAGATCGTTCTCTGGAGGCCTATATCGGCGCCGGACCCAGCTTCTATTCCGCGACCGTCGATTACGATGAAACCGAAACTGAAACCGCCCAGCCCACCCGATTCGAACGCGGCGAGCTGAAGGATTCAACCATCGGAGCGCATATTGTTGCTGGCGCCGAATGCCGCCTCGCAGACCGTTGGGGAATCGCTTTTGACATCGTGCGGGCGTTTGCCAAGCTAGATGACTTGGCCGGACCGCTCACTGATGACGCGGGCACTACGGTCAACCGAAGGTTAATCATGGACCGCGATGCCGGATCGGGCCTTGAATCCCTCGACGTCAGAAATTCCAACCTACCGCTTGCCGCCAATCAGCGCGGCACCGAGCTCTCACTCAGCGGATTTCAAATCAACCTGCGGGCGCGATATTACTTCTGATGCCTTGCGCATCCAGTTTGCTGCGGCGGTAGTTCTTTTCTGAAGTCCCAGATCCCGCTTCGCTCGAACAGCCGGCCCGATCACTCGTCCCCCATACTTTCGGGGACTGTCCCTTCCTATAGCTTGAACGGAAGGGGACGCTCCTCGAGCCCACCCCGCCCTCGCTCAGCTGGTAAGTCCCGAGTAGTCGACCCTTCCTCGCGCGCCTGCCTGCCGGCAGGCAGGCACATGTCTGCCCTTCGCATTGAGTTGATATAAAGGATTTCAAGATCACAATCTGTGATCTTGAAATCTATATCCTCTTCCCCTGCGAATATTTTCGTGACTTCTGCATCTAAGGGTTGGAGGCATTTATGAAACTCTTAGAGCCAATAGTAAAGCTTTACCTGGATACAACGATTCCGAGTTACTTATTTGCAGCGGATAGCCCGGCAAGAATGGCAATCACGAGGAGATTTATGCAATTGGGCCAGTCGGAATACGAAATGATAATATCAGACATCGTTGTGAAAGAGCTTAAGCGGGCTGCCGAACCGAAGCGGCAGTGGCTTCTCGAATCTGTCAAGGACATCCCCATGACGACTTCTACACTTGAATCTTTTGAACTTGCCGGGGCATATGTTCAAGCGGGTGCTTTGCCGCCGGCGTCCTTTGATGATGCCCATCACGTCGCCATCGCTACTTTAAGCAAAGTAGATGCACTGATCAGTTGGAATTTCGGTCATTTGGTCAACATTCGACGTGCCAAGGCTATTGCCGCAATAAATGCATCTCGGGGTCTGTATCACATCGAAATTCTTACACCGGAGGAGGTCATACCAGCGTGAAGCGTAAAATCGATAAAACACTAAAGGAAGTTCGCCGCTGGAAGAGGGAAGTCGGAGCTAAATTGCGCCGTATGACTACTGCCGAGGCGATTGCTTATCTCCATTCTGCAAAAAAGGACATCCCGCCAAGCAAAAAGCGTCGCGCTGCATGAAAACAGCAGTTTCAATCATGACCCCACACAAACTACTCGATCAATTTCACTTGAAATCACAGATCGTTGGAGGCGAAAGAGTTCTGCCGGAAAAGGAAGTGGCGGTACTCTTTGGAGTGACTCCTGCTCAATTGCGCAAAGCCGTTCAGCGCGAAAGGAAACGATTTCCCGATGATTTTCTTTTGGAGCAGGAAGGGCAATACTTTTTCACGACTACGGGAGTGCTGATGGTTTCTTCTATCCTCAGAAACAAACTCGCCGCTCAGATCAGCGTCC
>JANLWZ010000397.1:0-7587 GCA_031364865.1 Elusimicrobiota bacterium | reverse complement strand
CCCGCATCCTGTTCTTCAAAGTTTTCTGGCCTACACCTTAGGCTCATTACAGGATGCGAAAGCCGTTCCTGTGCTTGCCCGGCTAGCGACCAATTCGGGCCGCGAAGTGGCATTCCAGGCATCCCTGGCACTGGGGGAGTCCAAAGCGGCGGCTTCCGTGAGCGCCTTAAAGAGTGCGTGGCGCAAAGGCGATCCGCTTGTTCGCGCAGCCAGTGCAGCCGCGCTCAAGCGTCTGGGCTCACGACCTTCTCGGTTTTCTTTTACTCAGCTGGTGTCTTCCGGGATTGCTCTTGCAGCTCTCGGGGCGGGCTTAAGTTACTTCTTCTACAGGTAAAACTCTCGCAACACCATCTCCACACGTTTAGAAATCTGCTGCTGATCCAGCGGCTTCCGCAAAAAACCATTCGCGCCAATGATGAGCGCTTTTTGTACGGCGTCTCCTGAGGTCTGTCCTGACATGGCGATGATCGGCACTTGCGACATGGCGTGATCTGACCGCAGACTCGAAAGATATTCCCAGCCGGCCTTCCAGGCAAGGTCGAGGCTGAGGATGACGAGGTGCGGCATGCGAGCGCCTACACTGACCATGGCCTGGTTTTGACTGAACGTGAAAAACGTGTCGAACCGGTTCCCGAAAAGCGATTTCTTTAAAATGCTCAAATCCTCAAGCTCAGGTTCCACGATGAGGACCAGCGCTGGTTCTGGCAGCTTTCGAACTTTGGTTTCCGTGAGTGTGCCATCGCCGGAGTAAGCATAAACATTCGTTCCCAGAGCGGCGTTCCAGCCCTTACGCTGCAGCTTTTTACCTTCTTCGCCGAGCAGCGCTACGGTCGCTTCTGAAAAACAGGCTTGATTGGTTTCGGCGTCCTGCTGGAGTTTCGCCGTGATATCCAATGTTTTCGAAATAATCTGTCCAGAGGACATCGTTTCGTTCTGAAGGACCTCTCCTGTATGCACGCCGATGCGGATGCCAAAAGATTTCGTAAGGTGGTTCTCCTTCTTATTGAATTCGGAAAGGCGTGCAATCAACTCTTTGGCCATGTGAGCGCCGTCATCTGGTTTCTGGAAGCGGCACATGATTCCGTCACCGGAGATCGTCGCGACTTCGCCATGGTGTTCATAAGCCAGGCCGGAAACAAGCTTGTGATACGCGAGAAATGTGTAGATAATGTCCTGCTCGTTTTGTCCGACTTTGAGTTGGGTCGAGCCCGCGACATCGATGGACATGAAGGTGAAGACCCTCGCGGAAAGGTTCAGAAGTTCAGACAGGTTTGCATTCGAATCCATGCGTGAAGTAGATATAGATCGAGTTCTGGAAGCTTGCAATGGGTAAACTTTTAAGCGGCCGCTACGGCTCAAAGCCTGAAGCCGAGTCTATCGCGCTTTCATTGAATGATTGCGCGCAGCAGCTCAACATGAAGCCGTCTGATTTTGTTTCAACGGGCGAGCCGAAATTCTTTGAGGAAAAGTTTGGCTCCTCCACGCGTTACTTGCTCTTTCTCTTAGAGGCCGCAGAAGTGAAAGAGAGTTCGGTGTGGAAGCCCGGTTATTACCTTTTGCCGCTTGAGGCCAAAGACGTTCTTGCCGCGATTCAAAAGAGGGGCCGTGTCCACAGGGCAGACGACATCGTCCTGCCGTTTGATTGGGAAGACGAAGCGGACGCCCCCGAGCCCATCAAGACAAGGGCGATCGCCTGGGGAAAAGAGTCGCAGCCCCTTTTCTTCAAATGTTCCTGCAAACGTCTGCAGATGAGGCTCTACGCACCGTGGGCCATGCGCAAAAGATGGAAAGCTCGCCTCCGCTGCCCGGGCAGATGCCAGCCCTCTATCACTACACTCTTATAACCGTCGGCAGCCCACCCCTGTAGCGGGCAGCTTAAGTGATATAATTTGCGCTGTTTTAGACTCAAAAACCCAATTTTTTGGCAGGGTAGCTCAGCTGGTTAGAGCACGTCCTTCATAAGGACGGGGTCGTGGGTTCGAGTCCCACCCCTGCTATTTCTTCAACTCAGAACTCAGAACTCAGGGCTCAGAGATCTTTCTGAGTTCTGAGTTGAGTTCTGAAAAATTTTATCTCTATGTTGACTCTCTGGCCGCACAAGGCCCCTACACTTATCATCGGACACCGTGGCGCGATGGGATATGCACCCGAAAACACCCTTGTTTCTTTTGAAGAAGGGGTGCGCCGCGGAGCTGATCTGATTGAGCTGGATGTGCAGCTCTCCCAGGACGGCAAGGTCGTGGTCATGCACGACTCCTCAGTGGATCGCACCACCGATGGTTCAGGTGTTATCCGCGACCTTCCTTGGAAAAAAATTCAGGCGATGGATGCCGGCGTATGGTTTGGCCCTGACTACGCGCAGGAGAGCGTGCCTTGCCTGGAAGACGTCATCGCAAAATTTCGCAACAAAAAGACGACGAGCCGGCATGCTTTGGGTTTTATTGTTGAGCTGAAAACGATCCGTGGCAGCGGCGGTTCGCTGGCCGATGCCGTGGTGAAGGTCCTTATCGACGAAAGTTTTACCGATCGCTGCATGATTATCTCGTTCGACTCCGTGGCGCTGCAGGAAGTGCGCACCGCGCACAAGACGTTACCCACGGGATTTCTTTTCAATGAAGAGTCTGATGGAGGGCGCATCGAGCAGGCCAAAGCCATTGGCGCGAACGCCATCTTTCCCAGGAAAACCTGGGTCACGGCCAAGGGCGTCGTGACGGCTCATAAAGCCGAGCTGACGGTCGGAACCTGGACCTGCAACACGAAGAATGAGATGAAGCGCATGATCACTTGCGGTGTTGACGCTATCGCCACTAATTTCCCCGACCGGCTCCGGTCCTTGATGTCATGAATGGCGTGATACGAGAGTCAAGACGGCGTGGTACGAAAGACGATAAGGCGTTATGCAAACGTCTTTACGGTTCTCGTACCACGTTGTCGCGGTTCTCGTACCACGCAGTCTAAGCCTATGCTCAGGGCCATCATCTTTGATATGGACGGTGTCATTTCCGCAACGGAAGACCAGCACAAGCAGGCCTTTCAGGACGTCCTTCGCGAGGAAGGCATCGTGATCACAGATCAGGAATATTTCGATAAATATCTCGCCCATGATGATAAGGGGAGTTTTGAGGCAGCTTTTCGAGCGCACAACCAGCCGATGCCGGACGCTCAACGAATGAAATCTCTTTTGATTTCCAAGTCGCGGCTCGTCAGCCTCCAGATGAACGACCGCTTGATCATTTATCCCGGCGTCGATGCTTTTATTAAGAAAGTGTCCAAAAAATTCTCGCTGGCATTGGCCACTGGCGCGACGCGGCTGGAGGCCGAGCGCGTACTCAAGAAAGCCAATATTAAGGAGGCCTTCGCAGCCGTCGTCAGCGCTGATGAAGTAAAAGTGGGAAAACCGCAACCGGAAGCTTTCCTGCGCGCTTTGGAGCTGATGAACCAAGTTCGTCTGGCTGGTACTTCGGTCATCCAGGCTTCGGAAACACTAGTGATTGAGGATTCGCCGCGATGCATCCGCACCGCGAACGGTCTGGGCATGAGAACGATCGGCATGGCGAGCTCTTATAAGGCGGACGACTTAAAAGAAGCGAACCTGGTCGTCGATTCTCTTGTGGGCCTGGAAGTCGATCGATTGGAGCGACTCTTTGTCTAACGTGGTCATCGAACATCCCTCGCTCCCGCCGGAAATCGCTGAGCCGTCGCGTCGTTTGTGGAGCACAGCTGAAGCGTATGCGTTCTGCACACGCATCGCGGAGGCCCACTACGAAAATTTTCCCGTAGGCTCGATTCTTGTGCCCAAGCTGCTGCAGCCGGCGATCCATGCGTTGTATGCCTTCATGCGTACGGCAGATGATTTCTCGGATGAGAACCGCCGCCCGGGAGATGAGCAAGAGCGCCTCGGCTACCTGCGGACATGGGATGCGATGCTCACGGATTGCGAGCAGGGACATGCCGAGCATCCGATCTTCATTGCGCTGCGCGATACGCTCAAGCAGCATCGACTTCCGGCTCTGTGGCTGCATGATCTGTTAAAGGCCTTCATGATGGACTGCACCATCCGGGAATACAAAACTTTCGACGATGTTCTGGAATACTGCCGTTATTCCGCAAATCCTGTGGGGCGGCTCATTCTGACGCTCTTCGGCTACCGTGACCAGGAGCGCTACCATTTCTCGGACGCCATCTGCACGGCGCTCCAGTTGGCCAATCACTGGCAGGATGTGGCGGTCGATCTCAAGAAAGATCGTGTCTATCTACCTCAGGAAGATTTGAAGCAGTTTGGGCTTACTACACAGGACTTGTTTAAGTTGTCATCCCCCGCGGGTGTAGGCGGGGGATCCATGGACCTGCCTGCCGGCAGGCAGGTTCCCCGGCCAGAAGCCGCCGGGGATGACGGCTTTAAACGACTCATGGCATTTGAAGTGGAGCGAGCACATGCCCTGTTCGTGAAAGGCCAGCCACTCCTCGATCTAGTTCAAGGACGACTACGCCTGGAGCTCAAATTCACGTGGAGCGGCGGCGTCAAAATTCTTGAGAAAATAAAGCAGGCCAACTTCAACGTTTTCGATCAACGCCCAGTCGTCACGAAGCTCGATTGGTTTCTGATTGGCCTGCGCTCGCTGATTTGACTTCAAACATGGATCATCACTACGTCAACACCGTCGCCCGTCAAAGCGGTAGTAATTTCTATTTCTCCTTCTTTTCGCTCCCTAAAGAGAAGCGTGAAGCCATGACGGCACTTTACGCTTTCTGTCGTCAGGTGGACGATGCCGTGGACCTGCCTGACCGGCCGGCAGGCCTGCCTGCCGGTCAGGCGCGCCAGCCCTCCGATGAGGTCCAGTTTTGGAAAGAAGAGATCGCCCGCACTTATGACGGGAAGCCTACCCTGCCGTTGACGCAATCCCTTTATCAGGCTATCGAACGCTTTGATCTATCGAAAGTTTATTTTGACGGTATTCTGCAGGGCGTAGCGATGGATCTCGAGCAGAAACGCTATCTTTCGTTCCAACAGCTTTCGGCTTATTGCTACCACGTCGCCGGCGAAGTCGGACTTCTTTGCATGGAAATCTTTGGCTACCGCTCGGAACGGTTAAAAACTTATGCCGTGAAGCTCGGGCTCGCATTTCAACTGACGAATATTCTTCGCGATGTGGGCTCGGATGCTGAACGCGGGCGTATTTACATTCCTTTGGAAGATCTGCAGCGTTTCGGCGTCACGGAGGACGATATTCTGAATAGAAAGCTGACGCCGCATTTGCGCCGGCTGCTCGCGTTTGAAGCCAGACGTGCCAGGGACGCTTACCGGGAAGCGGCGGTATTGCCGACCTCGGAAGAGCGCCCATCGCTTCGCGCCGCCGAAATCATGCGCGCCATTTATGAAAATGTTCTGGATCGCATTGAGAGGCGCAATTTTGACGTCTTCAGCGGACGAGTGCGGGTGCCAACTGTGCAGAAGCTGTTTCTGGCGGCCAAGACATGGTGGGAAAACAGATGAAACGAGCGATTGTGATCGGAGGCGGCTTTGCGGGACTTTCAGCCGCAACCGCATTGCTGGAAAAGAACTACAGCGTGACGGTGCTTGAAGGCCGGCAGATTCTGGGAGGCCGCGCATACTCTTTCATCGATCCGGCCACGGGCGATTCGGTCGATAATGGCCAGCATATGTTTATGGGCTGCTACCGCGAGACCGTGCGCTTTCTTGAGCGCATTGAGGCGAAGGGCGGACTGACTTTTCAAAATGCTCTCGTAATTCCTTTTGTAGGTGCTGGACGCATGCGGGACACCCTGCGGTGCTTTGATCTCCCTGCTCCCTGGCATCTGTACAGCGGACTCCTGCGCTTGAAGACGCTTTCGCTGGGGGACCGCTGGCGCCTGAGACGCGTGGAAAAGGAACTGAACAAGAATACTCCAGTGGAGGAACTTGATCAGATGACGGTGGACGAATGGCTGACCCGCTGCGGACAGTCGGAGCGCGCGCGGCGTCATCTCTGGGATCTGATCACGATTGCCTGTTTGAACGAAGAGCCGGCCATTGCCTCAGCATTCCCTTTTGTCGCGGTGCTCAAGCAGGCTTTTTTTGAAGATAAGGAAGCTTCCAAGCTTGCATTTGCGAACGTCGGGCTCTCGGAGCTCTATGTGAAAGAGTCCACGCGGTATATAGAGTCCCGCGGAGGAAATATTCGCACGAAATCTCCTGTTCAGCGCCTGGATATTCAGAATGGCAAGGTGACAGGAGTACTCTTGCGCAATGGAGAACGGCTGGAGGCCGATGCCGTGGTGAGTGCCGTACAGCCCTGGTCGCTCTTGAAGTTATTTCCCCAGGATTATGTGGCAGGAGAACCCTACTTTGAGAAATTAAAAGAGCTCACGTATTCGCCCATCATCTCGATCCACCTGTGGTTTGACCGTGCCATCACAAGACATCTCTTTGCCGGAATGCTCGATACGCACACGCAGTGGCTCTTCAATCGGTCGCGTATGCACGTAGATCCGAAAACAAAAGAGGGTTACGTATCTCTCGTCATCAGCGGCGCGCATGCTTTTGCGGAGTGGGACGACAAGAAGATTCTGAGCATGGTACTGGCGGAGCTTAAACGTCTCTTCCCGAAGGCGGGGGAAGCCGCGCTCGTGCGTTCGCTGGTTATTAAGGAATCGCATGCGACGTTATCGCCTAAAGTGGGTTCGGAGAGGTTGCGCCCCACGCCTCAGTCGCCGATCCAGAATCTGTGGGTCGCGGGGGATTGGACGAAAACCGGACTGCCCGCCACCATCGAGAGCGCATGCGTGAGCGGCCATCGTTGCGCCGATTTAGTCGAGGCGTCATCCCCCGCGGTTGTAAGCGGGGGATCCATCATGATAGACCCCGGCCTTCGCCGGGGTGACGTAAAGGAGGCTACGAGTGCCTGACATCGATTCCGCTTTAAAAGAAAAGCGCGTCTTTAAACCGTCGAAAGAATTCTCTGCCGAAGCGCACATCAAAAGCTTCGCGGCGTATAAATCGCTCTATCAAAAAGCGAAGAAGAATCCTGAAAAATACTGGTCCGATCGCGCGAAAGAGCTGCTCACGTGGTTTACCCCTTGGAAGAAGACGCTGGTCTGGAATCCACCGTTTGCTCAGTGGTTTGTCGGTGGCAAGATCAACGTCAGCTACAACTGTCTCGACCGGCATCTCAGTACGTGGCGGCGCAACAAGGCGGCGCTTATCTGGGAAGGCGAGCCCGGGGATCAAAGAACGCTGACCTACCTTCAGCTGCACCAGGAAGTGTGCCGATTCGCCAATGCTCTCAAGCGTTTGGGCCTGGAGAAGGGCGACCGTGTCGGTATCTACATGCCGATGGTGCCTGAAGCAGCGATCGCGATGCTCGCCTGCACGCGGCTTGGACTCGTGCACAGCGTCGTGTTTGGCGGTTTCTCTGCACAAGCTCTCAAGGATCGCATGAATGACGCGCAAGCGAAGGCGGTCATCACTGCCGATGGTGGATATCGCAGAGGCGCCGTGGTGGCGCTTAAGAAGAATGTGGATGAAGCGCTCGTGGACATCCCGACCGTAAAATCTGTTGTCGTCTTAAAGCGTACGGGGCAGAACAT
>JANLWZ010000373.1:0-5013 GCA_031364865.1 Elusimicrobiota bacterium | reverse complement strand
GATGGCGTTGGAGTGGGGACCGCACGGAAAACAAGTGGGAGTGGAAGACATGGCGATTCTTTCTGATGAAAAGGCGCCCCTGGTCGGTGATGAGCAATTTCATTTTGAACGTATCGTGCCGCTCTACACGGTTCCCGATGGACTGAACGAACGCCTTCTGCGATCGATCATCGGACGGACGCTCGAGCAGAAATCGTGGCAAGCGCAGAATATCATTCCGGATTCGATCCGCAAAGAAAAGAGGCTCCAGGAAAAGAGCTGGGCCATACGCCGTATCCATTTCCCAGAAAGTTTAGTGGAAAAAGAAGAAGCGCGGCAGTTCCTCGCGTGGGAAGAGTTTCTCGTTCTGGAAACAGCTCTCGCCCAGCGGCGGAGCGTCGTTAAGAAAATGAACAAGTCCCATGGCTATACGCTGAAACGGCATCTTTTGACACCCTTCCGTGAACATTTGGGTTTTGAGTTTACCCACGCGCAAAAGAAAGTCATCCGCGAGATTTTTGATGACCTGATGAAGCCAGAACCGATGCACCGCCTCATGCAAGGCGATGTTGGCAGCGGCAAAACCCTCGTCGCATTGTCCGCCATGCTCCTCGCTGTGGAAAACGGCGGGCAAGCCGTCTTGATGGCGCCTACAGAAATTCTTGCGGAACAACATGCGCTCAGTTTTTCAAAGTTTCTTGACGGACTTCCCGTCCGCGTGGGCGTTCTCACAGGCCGCGTGCCCATCGCAGAACGCAAGCGCGTGCTTCAAGCGATCGAAAAGGGAGAGATTCACATCGTTCTCGGAACGCATGCGCTTCTGGAAGAGCGGGTCAGATTTCAGCGTCTCGTCTTAGCCGTCATCGATGAACAACACCGCTTCGGCGTAGAACACCGCCGTGTGCTTCGCCACAAGGGCATGCTGCCTGATGTGCTGGTGATGACGGCGACGCCAATTCCCAGAACGCTCGCCATGACGTTGTATGGCGATCTGGATGTTTCAATCGTTGACGAGCTGCCGCCTGGACGTTCGCCTGTGGCCACTCATCATGTGAACGAAGTGGACGCTTTAGCGTCACTGCGCAGTGCCGTGGCCGCCGGCAGGCAGGGATATTTGATCTATCCACTCGTCTCGGAATCGGACAAGGTCGAGCTCAAAGCGGCAGTGCAGGAGGCGGAGCGCCTCAACGCCAGCGCTTTGAAAGGATTGCGTGTCGGGCTGCTGCATGGCCAGATGAAATCCATTGAAAAAGAACAGACGATGACCAAGTTCCGCCAAGGCCTGATCGATGTCCTGATCGCCACGTCGATCATCGAAGTAGGCATCGATGTACCGAACGCATCGCTCATGATCATTCAGCATGCCGAACGCTTCGGACTTTCCACACTGCACCAATTGCGCGGCCGCGTGGGACGCGGACAGCACGCGTCCCAATGCCTCCTGATCGCGGAAACAGCCGGTGAAACCGCCAAGAAGCGTATCCGCATCATGACGCAAACCACGGATGGATTTCGGATCAGCGAAGAGGATTTATCTTTGCGCGGGCCAGGAGAAGTTCTGGGCGCGATGCAGCACGGCGTACCGCTTTTCCAGATGGGAAATCTCGTCCGAGACGCTGCCATCATTCATGCTTCACGTGAGGCCGCACAGCGCATCGTTCAACAGGATCCTGAATTAAAGGAAAAAATGCATCAACCGCTTCGCCAAACCGTCGAAGCCCGGTATGGCACGACCAAGTCCCTGATGGGCTGAAGAAAAACATAGAATAGTCCCCGCTTATGCTGAGAACCGCCATCTATCCCGGCTCTTTCGACCCCGTGACCAACGGCCATCTGGACATCATCCATCGCGGGGAACTCCTGTTTGATCGCATCATTGTCGCGGTCAGCAAGGATACGCACAAGTCACCCTATTTTTCTCTGGAAGAACGCATCGAGCATTTGAAGAGCGTCCTGAAAGGGCACAGCCGTATTCACGTGGACTCTTTCTCAGGGCTCCTGGCCAACTATGTGAAGGAAAAAAAGGCCTCCGCCGTCATACGCGGACTGCGTGCCGTCTCCGACTTCGAATACGAGTTTCAAATGGCGCTGATGAACCGGAGACAAAACCCAAAGCTCGAAACCGTCTATTTAATGCCGGACGAACGTTACACCTATCTTTCCTCAAGCCTCGTGCGTGAGATTTCGCGGCTTGGCGGCCATGTGCATGGACTCGTGCCCCCTATCGTCGAAACCGCGCTGCTCAGGCATGTCACTCACAAACCACACGCCTAAGCTTTCTCTCCGCTGGATCATTGCTGGTCTCTGTGTATTATCCTTTTTGACATGGACGCGCTTTCCCGTCGGCTATTGGTCCGATGACGCGAGGGACATTCTCGCAGCGAAATCTATTCTCCACGGGACGTACAGCAATCGACAGCTCCCCGGGCATCCGCCCGCGAATTTTCCGCTCCCTGGATTTCCTCTGTTGCTCGCGCCCTTCGTGCTTTTGGTCGGAACGCACTGGTTTTTACTGAAACTCTTATCGCTCGCCTTGAGCGGCGGAGTTGTGTATCTGCTTCATGAACTTTTTGTTTCAGAGAAATCTCCGCGAAATACGCTTCTCGCGATCGCACTGTTTGCTGCCAATCCCGCCACTGTGATGTTGTCCAGCCAGGTGCTCGCTGATACGGCCTATCTATTTTTACTTCTAGGCACCTTTTATCTGTATCAGAAATCATCGAAAGAGCACCTGCCGCCCTGGATACTATTTTCCTCCAGTTTGCTTCTTGTGTTCACTCGACCTGAAGGTATCCTCGCCGTCTTTGCGCTCATGATGGCAGCTATTCTCGAGAAGCGGCTTTCACCCCTACGCTGCTTTTTCGGCACTTCACTTTCCTGGTGCGCTCTTCTGGTCTTAAACTACGTCCGGACGGGGTCGATAAGCAGGTACCAGGCACTTTTTTCTGAAACTCTCCCCGCGCTGAGTCATGGACCGGTCGTACTGCTCAAACACGCGTGGGAGGTGCTGACGATCTTGGCTGTACAGGTCATTCTTGCGCTTTCGTTTGTGCCGAAAGGAGGGACCGGTCTCATTATTTTGGCGGCCCTCACCATGACTATTATTTCGCTTGTTTTTTTTGGGCTCTATCGGTGGAACAAGGAGAGGCTGCACGCCAAAGGTCTTCGCATCGCTGTCATCCTTTATTTTCTTCTACATTTGGGCGTCCATATCCTCTGGCTGGCAGATCATCCGCGGTACCTATGGTCCCTCTTACCCTTGGCACTGCTTTTCTTGTTCAAGGCCGTTCCCAATCCTCTTTTATTCGCCATACTTTTCATCCCCTATACCTGGCAGAATATTTTTGGCATCCAACAAACTCTGCGTCCGTCCAGATCCCAGCAAGCAACACCGGGGATGTATCAATGGGTCCGCACTCATACGCCGACCTATGCCTTTTTTCTTGCTCCGCGCGGCGCACCTTTTACGCTTTATACGGACCGTCATTCTCTTTCATTTCTGCCCGCCAGCGACCCGGATGAGTTCCGAGCAAAACTTCTTAGTGCAGGCATCAGTCACGTGCTCATTCAGCCGACCTCATACCTTCATGTTCAAAGCACGTTGGAGCGCGATCCTGTTCGCGTGTGGCAGGATATCGCCGCATGGATTGCCACCGACACAAAAGCGTTCAGCCCGCTTTACGCAGATTCCGCAGAGCAGGTTTCTATTTATGCCGTTAAAAGTGATCCAAAGTTTCAGGCGGCGTACGATCGGTACAATGCCATTGTTCGGCAAGGAAGTCCCGGGGAGCAGATGGAGGAAATCGAAGAAGCGATTCGCATAGCCCCTCTCCCCTGTCTTTTGAACGCCTTCGGCGTCTCGGCGCTCTTTTCTGGGAAGAAGCAGGCTCTCGCTATCGAACGGCTGATGCAAGCGGTCCAGGCACGTCCCACTTATCTCATCGCCTGGGTGAACCTTGCCCGGCTCTACCGCCAAACCGGAAGAATACGGAAATCCAGGGAGTCGTACGATAACGCACTGCGCGTGGCACAAACCGATGAACGATTTCGGCCATGGCAGAACATCATTTTGAGTGAAGTTAGCGCCCTGAAATAGCCTTGACAAGGTGAAAATATCCTGTTAACAACTGCGATATGAGCGTTACAACACTGGCCCTATTAAGGAAAGAAGCTGCTCGGGCTCCCGCTCGAATTATCCTGGCCGATGGCGACGATCCGCGCGCTAAGGAAGCCGCCCGCCTGGCAAAAGAATGGAAAATTGCTGACCCCATCTTGCTTTCTTCCAAATCTTCCGTCGATGTTGACGTGTGGGCCAAAAAGCTTCTCGAAATTCCGAAATTTAAGAAATTGTCCGAAGCCGACGCAAAAACGCGTGTGCGAGATACCCTTATCCTTGGCTGTCTCATGCTTAAAGAGCACCAAGCCGATGGCTTTATTGGCGGAGCGACACGGACTACGGCCGACACGCTTCGCAGCGTCTTCCCTATCATTGGATTAGCCCCCAAAACGTCCACCCTTTTTGGCTTTTTCTTTATCGAAGCGCATGACGGCCGGCTGGTGATTCTGGCCGATTGTGCTGTCTCACCGGAACCTTCCGCCAAACAGCTCGCGCAGATCGGCATTGGCGCGGCGCAAGCCATGAAATTTTTTACGGGCGAAGAGCCGCGCGTGGCCTTTCTCTCGTTCTCCACGCTGGGCAGCGCCAAACACGCGCAAGTCGAGAAAGTAAAAGACGCCGTGCGTATAGCACGCGAAAAAGCTCCTTCCCTCACGATCGAGGGAGAATGGCAAGCCGACGCCGCGCTCGATTTATTTTCCGCCACGATCAAAGGCGCAGGAAAATCGCCAATGGCGGGCAAGGCCAATGTGCTGATCACTCCGGACTTGCAAAGCGGCAACATTGCCTATAAGCTCGTTCAGCGCTTAGGGGGTTGTCGAGCGGTTGGCCCGGTCCTTTGGGGCACCGCACAGCCTGCGCAGGATTTATCGAGAGGGTGTTCAGCGGAGGATATCGTCGACATGATGGCGCTGACC
>JANLWZ010000365.1:0-7246 GCA_031364865.1 Elusimicrobiota bacterium | reverse complement strand
CAAAGCGCAGACGAGTATGGCGACGGCGACAGCAAGTCCCAGCGACCAGATGTGAACACCGAAAGTCGTCACGCAGAGTCCTCCAACTATTGTTCCGATCGCCGTTCCCGCTAGCCTGCTTATGGAAGTCTTCAGAGTAGTCGCAAGATCAGACTGCATCACGATGATGGCGCTGATCACCGCCCAATGACCCTCAGGGAGTTTCACGAAGCGTGTGGCGTAGAGGCTGACCATCGACGCGATCGCCGTTTTAACGGCTTGCTTGAGCAAACCGGCCTGCTGCGGCGTCAACCGATAGGAGTCCATTCGCACGGGATGGATTTTATCAGGGAACCCCACCTGCCGGACATGGTTCAATAGCTCATGATCCCCATTCAACGACTGAACCATGCGGTGCTGTATGTTTCTGACCTGGAGCGCTCGATTAAGTTTTACAGCGGGCTTTTTGGGATGGAGGTCGCCGCGCGCGAGGGGCCGATGGCGTTTTTGCGAGCGCGCGGCTCCGACAATCATCACGATCTCGGGCTCCTTGGCCTTGGGCCGAAAGCTCAACCTGCACCGCAAGGCTCCACAGGGCTTTATCACCTCGCCTGGCAGGTGGGTTCGATTCAGAAGCTGGCAGCGGCGCGCGAAGAACTGCTCGCGGCTAGCGCTCTCCGGGGCGAAAGCGATCACGGGGCGACGAAATCTCTCTACGGCGCCGATCCCGACGGCAACGAATTTGAAGTGATGGTACTCCTACCGCGGAAAGAGTGGGGAGAGTATGAACATCAGGCGCCGATCAAACGACTTGATTGGCAGAAAGAGCTTAAGAAGAACAAATAGTTGGTTGGGAGGTTAGTTGGTTAGCAGGTTGGATGCGGTGGAAACTATTTTTTCAGTGTCAGCCAGATAATTCCCAGGATCATGACCACGAAAATTCCAGAAACCCACTGGATCTGCCGTTTGCGCGCAACCAGGTCACGAGTAGGCAAATCGCCCGGCCAAGATCTCAGCTGAACATGGCAATTTAAACATTCCCCTGACGGACCGGGGCTATTGGGAAGCCAATGATTACAGGCTGGGCATCTGGATTGGCGGATGCCATAGATCAGACAGCCCACAAAACTCACCATGATCGCCGCCATGCCAACAGACATAACAAACGGAGGAGCAGAGAGGCGCTGCGCGATATAGAGCCCGATACCAGGCAGAACAACACAGAACAGCACGGCTTTTAGAATATTGAATTGCCTTCTGGCAAACTCCCGTTCTGTCGAAGCAGGTCCAGTCATAGAGTAAAGTTTACAATTCCTTAGTATTCTAATTCTGTGAACAAGCTTCCCATGACCGAGGTGGAATATGGCGGCCTGAGCCGGATCATCCGGAAGCTCCAGTTTTTCCGGCTGATGAAGGGTTCCCAGTTTGATCGCTTGATGGCGCGCATCGAGCTTTGCAGTTATGAACGCGGGGAAACCATTTTCCGCAAGGGCGATCCACCGATGGCGTTTTACATCGTCTACACCGGCGGCGTGCGTATCAAGCTGGGCTATAAATATATGGGGCTGGTGCGCAGGATGGCGACGATCGTGCCAGGCGGCATCTTCGGCGAGATGGCAATCTTCGAGAAACGCGTGCATTCCGCGTCCGCCAAGGCGGACCAGCCTACCCAACTCTTTGTCTTCACCTACGAGCAGTTCGACGAATTGATGAAGGACGATCCCGATTTTGCCGAACTGATCAAATTCGTCATCACTAAACGTAAAGCCGAAAACATCCGCTAATTTGCGCTCGCATTGAGTCGTTTGGGACCGCTGACGTGAGGGTTGTTTTTTTCGAAAAACCTGAGCAGGCGGTGAGCTTCCTTCGTAATACCGATCCGCACGCTTTTGCCGGTGACGATCCGGCCAGGACGTTGAACCGCCGTTCCCAACCAGAGGGGACCAGGAGCGCAGAGATCAAGTCCATCCAGGCGGCGGTCGATGTCCAGCGCGGCGGCGAGCCGCCCCGGACCGCGTGTTAAGTCCGTGGGCCCCGCGCCGCCGCGGTTCTTTTTCATGATGTCTAAACCTTCTAAAGGCTCAAGCGCCCTGATCAGAACGCCCGCCCCCACACCTTTCGTTTCCCCTGACACGTTCATGGCGTACCAATTCCCATAAATAAAGTAGACGTAGGCATGACCGCGTTCCAGGAAGAGAGAGCGGTTTCGCGTCGTCATCCCCCGATAGGAGTGGGCTGCGGCGTCCCCAATGACATACGCTTCGGTCTCCACGATGCGCCCGCTCAAGCGGCCCGCGGGTGTGTCATGGATCAGCATTTTTCCCAACAGCCAGTGTGCCAGCCGTGCGGTGTCGACGGGCAATTCGGCCCTCCGTAACCGCCGATAACGTTTTTGAACCATGTGCCTATTGTAACTACCACGTAGAGCGGCTGGTCAGATGGGTATGCGGCGCTTATTTTTGTGCGTGCTTTGTCTGGCGGCTGGATGCAGTCCCAAGTGCTACGTTAAAAAAACCGAGCAGGTGGATTTCTTTCCCACGTACGCCTATCAACAGACCAACGGCCCCTGGAAGATGCCCGTCACGGCATGGGTGCATGACGCGGAACCGTCGCCTAAGATTCAGAGCGGACTGTCGCGAGTCGTTTCCTTAATGCAGCTCATGCCCGGCGCCGGTGCGCAGGCGACGGATCTAAAGGAACGGATCACGCCGTTTTTACTTCACGGTCAACCTAAAAAAGCCATTCCGGTCCAGCTTTCCGAGACCACATTTAAGCTCGAGCCTACGGACTCCGATGGGTTTGCCCGGCAGGAGTTGACCGTACCCGCCAGTGTCAGTCTGTCGACCGGCACAAGGATCGAGTTCAAAACACAAAGTTGCCGTGACGATTCGCGGCAATTTACCGGCCAGGCGCTGGTTATCCCTGCCACGGGAACCTCTGTCATTTCCGATTTGGATGGACTCCTGGCGAGCGCCCCCGACGCGGAAGAAGAGCATTCGGGCATGGCGATCGCTCAGCCTTATGAACCGGACGCTGCGCTGGCGGTGGCGTATCAAAAGTGGCAGGCACAGGGCGCGGTGTTCCATTATGTGTCCGCCAAACCGTGGCAGCTCTATGGGCCGCTTTCGCGCGGACTCGAGAGACAAGGTTTCCCCTCAGGCGTACTTCACCTCAAGAGCCTTCCGATGAACTCGATGGGCAGTTCCGTGGAGGCGATGGTCGCGACTCTTTCAACACTCTTTGGTCCGGCGACCACAACGAAACAGCCTGCAATAGAAGCTCTTCTGCGTGATTTCCCCGGCAGACACTTCATCCTTATTGGGGACGCCCGGCAAAAAGATGAGATCGTTTTTGCCGGCCTTGCCAGGAAGTACCCTCAACAGATCAGCCGAATCCTCATTCGCAGTCCTCAGACGAATTCTGATCAAGCTATCACTCGCGTCATGGAAGGGCTGCCCACCTCCACATGGATAATCTTCCGCAATCCCAACGAATTAGCGACTCTTCAGCGCTGAATTCAAGGAGCAAGTGCACCAAGGGCCTGAAAGGCCTCCCGTGGTGTTTGGTAATTCAGAATCTTCCTAGGTCTATCATTAAGCCAATTTTCTAATTGGACAATCGAAGTCAGCGATAAAGAACTCAACGGTGTTTGTTTGGGAATAAACCGGCGAATGAGGCCATTGGTGTTCTCCACCGTTCCTTTCTCCCAGCTGTGATACGGTTCACAGAAATAAGAATTCAATCCAAAATCGTCATTGAGGGTCAGGTGCTCAAAGTTCTCGGACCCATTGTCATAGGTGATGGAGCGCCTCAAGGTCTGCGGAATGGATTCAAACAAATGGGTTAATGTCGCCCGGCAGGCCGAAGCGGTTTTTTGCGACACTAACGACAGACGTGTATAGCGGCTCTGACGTTCCACTAAGACCTGCAGTACGACTGATCCCGGCCCTACGATCAGGTCGGTTTCCCAATGGCCAGGTTCTTGACGCGCGGTAATGGTATCGGGACGTTCCCGGACTGAAATCCGTCCGGGAATGCGCACCCGATGTTTCAAAGCCGCCCAGCGTCTTCGACGTCGAGGATGAGCCCGCGCCAGATAGACCACTAAATCCGATCGCCGTTGATAGATCCATTGGTAGATGGTTTCCGGGCTTAGACTAGGGAGGTCCAAGCGCGTTCGCTTTAACCGCCCGGCAATCAGCTCCGGCGACCAGCGTCTTTCCAGAAGCCGGATCACTTCCTGATGCAGTTCAACGCTTTTGAGGCGGGGACGCCGATGACTGGACTGCAAACGCTCGTTGGCTTTGCGCTGGGCGGTGTGAGGGTAATACACCCGTGGGCCCCAGGGGGGTTTATGCCGATTTCGCATTAATTCTCGCACCAAGGTACTGTGCGATCGACCTAATTCTCGGCTAATAGACCGTAGGCTTTTCCCTTGGCTCCTCAATAGGGCCAACCGATCTCTTTCTTCTTCACTTAAATGCTGGTAGTTCATGCCTGCTCCGACATCTGGGCAGGCCTTGCGGCTTCAGTGGTGCACTAGCAGTTGGAACTCAGAAACCTATTGCTCTGGTTTGGTCAACCTATTACCATGACGTCATGTTCCGCGTTGCAATGCTTCTGGGCTGCCTGCTTTTTGCCTCGTGTGTGTCGCCGGTCCGCTCGCGAGTTCTTATTCTTCCAAAAAGAGTGTCCTGTTCGGCCAAGACGTACGTGCTGAACCAGGGAGCGATTACCATTGCATCGCCAGATCCAGGGCAGGCGGAGCGTATTCAGAAACTGGAAAGTATTTTTGAAAAGAAGATGTCACACTTAGGGCTTCTACGCGTGCCGCAGGGCCAAACAGCAGACTATGTGATGACGTACAGCTACACGTACACGAACATGCCTGCTACGGCCTCACCAGAGGGTGTCACGATGGCGAGCGACTATCCTTTAGGGACTATTGATCTGACCATGGCAGCCTACGCAAGTCCACCGTTCAAAATCTACCACAGCATCATTCAGGGTCTGGTAGGGGATATAGCGTCCGTCAATTTCGACCGCTTATCCGGCGCGCTGGATAAGGCCTTTTCCGGCTGGCCGCGCTGCACACGTTGATCGGCTTCTCCGCATGAACATCGCTCGAATGGTCGCGGCGGTCGCGCTGCTTTTCTTCACGCTGACACGGGTTATCCTTTTGCTCTATACAGGACATGAGAATGTCCCCTTCAGCAACTTTCTCATGATTTTTGGCCGTGGACTCCTCTTCGATACGGCGACGCTCGCTTACATTCTTCCTCCGTTTCTTCTCTTGGACGCCATGTTCCCCAGGAAATTCTTCCGCAGCGTACTCTTGCCGGTAATTTATGTACTGGGTTTCTTAGGCGTCGCCGAAATCACTTTCTGGATGGAATTCCATACGCGCTTTAATTTCATAGCACTCGATTACCTCATTTACACGAATGAAGTCCTGCGCAACATCTGGCAGTCGTACCCCCTCGTCTGGATTTTAATCGGACTCGCTTTGTTGGCTGGATGGCTGACGTTCTATCTTTCGAAACGCTTCACAAACGGCCTTGCGCCTTCACCCCAAGCTCGGTGGGCTTCCGTCTTGCTTGCAGTTCTACTGCCGCTCATGAGCGCGAAGTTTGTGCGGGTCGAGCAAATGTACAGGCAAGGCAACGTCTACGCCGAAGAGCTCGCGGGGAACGGTCTATTCACGCTCAGCGCTGCCGCCAGGCACAATGAGTTGGATTACGAGCGCTTCTACGCGACCCTCCCGCAGCCTGAGGCCGATAAAATTCTCGCGGGACTCGGTGTGGAGTGGAGAGAGGATCTGGCGCATCGTAGAAACCAATGGGGAGATGACAAAGGGGAACATCCGGTGCCGTCTTTTTTCAAGAAGCGGCCTCGGCATCTGGTGCTCATTTCTGTAGAAAGCCTCTCCGCCAGTTTCGTCGGCGCGTATGGATCGACAAAGGGCTTAACGCCTCATCTCGATCGGCTGGCCCAGAAGAGCGTGCTCTTTCGTCATGTGTTTGCTACGGGTACTCGGACGGTGCGAGGCTTAGAGGCCTTGTCGCTGGCGACGCCGCCTATTCCTGGACAAGCGATCATACGCCGTCCGAGAAATGCACATCTTGCCTCTATGGGTGAGATGTTGAAGTATCAAGGATTTGATTCACAGTTTTTCTATGGCGGTTACGGTTACTTCGACAATATGAACGCTTTCTTCGCAGCGAACGACTATGCCGTCTTTGACCGACCCACTATTCCCAAAGGCTTGATTGTCTTTGAGAATGCCTGGGGTGTGGCGGACGAGGTGCTTTTTGAGCATGCCATCCAGGAGATGGACCGGGTGGATACAAAGAGGAAGCGGATTTTCGCGCACATCATGACCACGTCGAACCACAGGCCTTATACCTATCCTCAGGGAAGGATTGATATTCCTTCACCCGGCGGCCGCGAAGGGGCGGTCAAGTACACCGATTATGCGCTGGGGAAATTCATAGAGGATGCGAGAAAGAAGCCTTGGTTTAAAGATACGCTTTTCGTAATTGTGGCTGATCACTGCGCCTCGGTGGCGGGAAAAACAGTGCTTCCGGTGGCCGATTACAGGATTCCACTTCTCTTTTATGGCCCGGAGCTGCTGAAACCGGCCATCGTGGACCGCATGATCAGCCAGATTGATATACCGCCTACGCTTTTTGACTTGTTGGATGTTGCGGGGGATGACCGATTCTTCGGAAAAGAACTGCCAGAACAAAAAGGCGCCGCGCGCGCCTTCATCAGCAATTATCAAAACCTGGGTTACTACAAAAATGATCAGTTGATCGTTTTAAAACCCAGGCGAATCATTGAAGCTTATCGTGTGAATCCGGTCACCTACGAGTCTACGCTCATGAGTCCCGATCCGGTCCTTGTCAAAGAAGCTATCGCCTACTATCAGACGGCCTCCCGGGCCTATAAACTCGATCAGCTCAAACTGTTGTGGAAGTAAAACTTAATCGTGCTTCTTGCCGTTTTTTTTGTCGCCGATCTGCTCGATCAGGAAGTTATCCAACCCGATCTGCTTGATGAGATGCAGTTGTTCCTCGAGATCCAGAACATCTTCTTCGGAGCTCTTCAAAAGAAACTCAGCGACTTCACGCGTGCCGGCGTCCTTGTGTTTGGTGCAGGCCGTGACCATTTCGTTATAAAACTCTACGACGGCCATCTCGAGCTTTAAATCCTTCTCTAGCTGCTCTTTTACGTTGGTACCTAAGTCGATGTGCTCGCCGACGTT
>JANLWZ010000023.1:0-11488 GCA_031364865.1 Elusimicrobiota bacterium | reverse complement strand
GCCGCGGCGATAGCGGTCCGCTCCGGCCGAAGTCTTCCAGGCTTTCTTCACTTGGCTCGCGTCCATCGCGGACGGCGGCAAAATTAAACAGCAGATTAGCGCCAGGCAACAGCTGCGGCTTATCCTCGACCCCCGCCCATTGATGTCGGACGTCCATAGGCGTGTAACCGCCGATCCGCACAGCCGGTTGAGAATCTGACGCGCTTTGCCAAGGACCCGGCGGCTCAAGACCCATCAGCATGCGCATCACCGTTGATTTTCCGGACCCATTCGCACCGATGAACTCAACGATCTCCCCGGCCCCGATCCATAGACTTACATTCTTAAACACCGGCACCCCATTGGTTCTATAAAACGACGCGTGCTTCAGATCTACAGAAGGCTCAATGAGCGGCTTTGCTGAAGCTGCAGGGGCGCCCGGTTCCGCCGGTAAAATATCCAGTGTAGGTTTTGCTTGAACGACCGCATCGAGTAATGAAGAAAATACGGCAAACTGCTTCTGAATCCTCGATCGCACATACTCCATGTACATGGTAATGGCCCAGATGGTCGCGGTGTACGGTTCGCCAGTCAAAGCCTGCAGCACAAATCCTCCCGCCGCAATCCCATGAAAAAAGAGGAGATCGATGAGGAAACCGCCCAGTCCCATTGTTTTGGCTTCTGTCCGAGCGCTGCTCATCCGAAGCTGTAAAACTATTTCTGCAAGCGGGTCCAGCAACCGCGTTGCCGCTTTCGCCAGACCGTAGCTTCGAATGTAGGAAAGGATTAAGGGAGAAAATAAGTGCTCTTGTCGATCAATGAGCATTCCCTCTGCGTCTTTCTTCTGGCCCTCAATTTTCGAATGAAGAAGCCAACGTTTCGACATCCAGCGGCAATAAAGGATGGAGAGGGGCAGAGGCAAAAGTGCGACCCATGGACTGATCTGCCACAAAAAGTAAACGCCGGCACTTGCAAAAAGGCCGTAGTAGAAAATCGTTATAAAAGTCACGGCATGTTCTATCGATAATGTTTCGGCGGTGCTGATGAGCCGGTTCGGAAGGCCTTGTTTCACCTGCTCTTCCGTCGCCTGCTCAAATGCGATTTCGGTGGAGTAACTCCATACACGTTTGGACAATTTCTGGCCGATCCATTTCAACGCCAGTTCAACACGCTCATCGACATACGGCTGAATTGAGGAAAAGATAAGTGCGACCGCATAGAAGAGCATCCAGCGCCCTTTGCCGCTGCCCATGACGTCTCCTCCTTCTCCGAGACTCTCCATCCTCTCGATGAGCATGGGAGCCAACAGCATTAAAATCCCTTCCAGAAGGAAAAGCGGCGTTCCCAGAAGCCATAGCGTCCCTGCGAGGCCCTTTCGCAGGTGGCGGATTTTTGCCGGCCCTTTGACGAGCCCGCTAAACCCTTCAATGATCCCCCAATTCTCCCACCGCTTCATCAGCGTGTCATCCAATTTTCTCAGAGGTCGCAGGAACCCTTCGCTGAGATAGGCCCGGGCATCCGCCGCAAAGCGCCTGGCGACCGATCGTTCCGGAGCGTCCGCGGACGGGTGCGTGCGGCGGGCATGCATCCCTCCCACCGGTTCCAGTAACGGCTTGGCACGTCGAGTATCTTTCCGCGGAATAGCAAAGATTTTCAAATATTTCTCTGCATCTTCGGACAACAAAAACTGCGCCTGTTCTATCGGGTTCCACTGGAGCACGTCGGGATGATGAATTCGCATGTCTTTTTCCATCTCCCGCACCTGCGTATCAAAGTAGCTGTCGGGAGCGGCTTCAGGAGCCGAATGCCCGACCTTCGATAGGTCGAATATTCTCTGTAGTCCGAAATAAGCTACCGCGAAGCGGAAGGCTTCGGGCTCGATCTGGTCGTCTTCGAGATCGGGATATCTCAGATGAAAAATCTCACTGATCAGGCCAACGGCCAGAGAAATCCCAGGAGGACGGGAGGCATGCCGATAGTCAGAGAGGATGCGTGAGGCGGAGGCAACGATGGTCGGCCGAGGACCTGCCATATCGACTTCGAGAAAGTCATGCCCTGTCGGCCGGATTTCAAAATCAATGCCGTCGGGATAGGACCGCTGTAGGTCTTCTTTCAAATACTGCCTTTCGATTTGAGTCCACTCACCTGTATCACGCAAGGCTGCAGCGGCCAGGGCTGTCTCAAAAGAGGCCGTAATGAAATGGACGTAGCGCTGGAAGTCCTTCGCCTGAACGGGGTCGTCCCATCCCTGCACACGACGCATATCGACGTCCAAAGCTCTGCCTTGGGCATTGATGCGGAAGGGAACAATCTTAACCATCTCTGATTCGGTCTTGAGGCCTATCTGTGGCGAAGCAGCAGTCTGCGATCGATAGAGGGTTAGCCTTTCTTCGGAATGATTTACTTTGGCATCAAATCCAAAATGAGTCACCAGCCATCCTGTCTGTACTGAGAGCAGACTGCCAAGATACAGAGCCGTCTTCCAGCTCAAACCTCGTACGAGACGTCCGCCCATCACCACGGAGGCGAGCCGGTCATACAACTCGTCCTGTAAGGTTTCCTTAAATGGGATTCCAGCATTTTGAAAGCCTTCCATCAGCGCTTCTACGGTGGCATTGCCGTCGTAGGTAGTCATCAACGCACGCAAGGGCCCATGCGACGTGTGAATAAGTTGGCGAAGCGGCTGTTTCAGCATGCCGTTCCACACATCCTCAATATCCAAAGAGCGGCCTGGGAAGCCGCGCTCGCCCCCAAAACTAGGGTGTGTTTTTCGCAAGTAGCTTGACGGCGCCCGCGTATAGATTTTTACAAGGACACCGGGTGAGAAGGAAAGTCTAGGGATGATGAATTTGGGCTCGTGCGACGCCTGAGAAGACGTCGACTCAAAAATACCTTTGGCATACCACCTTTCTGTACGGAACCTTTCCAGAGTGAGAAGTCTGTTGTCGGGGAGTTCGAAGTGCAGGCGGCTGATCTCGGTGGCATGGGAGGAGGCGTATTCCATCCGAAGTCGCCAGCCATAAAGAGCATGGACGCTCTCCAATAAGTTCTCAATAAAGTACCCGTTGGCATCTTGAAGTCCGTGTCCGTGAGCCAGGATATATCGAATAATCTTTTCGGCCGCAAGACGTCGGGGTTCTCCCGTGACATCACTGATCATCGCGACAAAATCGTAATCGAGAAATTCATCGACCGCTTGGCGCTGGTTGGCCGTTAAAGGAGGTGCCTCGCGGGGTGTTTCCACAACGGAGGCGGCGCCTTCTTCTTCGTGCGCGGCCTCAGGCGCTGAGATTTCGAATTTTTTGGGAGTCCATCGCATGAGTGCGAGGGGATCGCGATTTTCTGTCTCAGGGACGGAGAAAGTCTCTCGAAGCGCCGCAATGAATTGTTTCCGGTTTTCAAGAGCATCCTCTTCATCCATCGACTGACGCTCTACGACACGAATCAGCGCAGGCGAAGACGTCAGAGTTTTGAGAAGCGGCGAAGCTACGGAGTGCGGAAACTGATCATAAACCAGAAGGGCCAGGCCGGCTTTTTTGTAATTCTCGTGAGGCTCCTGAAGCAGCAACAGGAGATCTCTAAATCTGGCAACGTCGCTGCTGCTTAGCTTGAACCACATCCCCGGGTCTAACCGCTCCAACTGAGCCGGGTTTTCCATATGTTTTTTTGCGCGTATGAGGTGACTTTGTAAGGCTGAAAAATTTCTGCGGTATCGACGCGACATTTGTTCTAAGCCCAGAGCAAGGTAGCGTTCAGCGAATTCGCCAACAATGCCCAACCTCCGTATCTTGAGACTATAGAGGTGAAGGGGAAACTCATTGAGTGCATAGGGATCCACGGGCTCATAAGAAAGGAGACTCGCGGGCGGCACCAAGGTCATGATCATCACAATGCCGGGATCTGCCAACAAAGCTCGGCCGCTGCTCGTGGGATTCTTATCAAGGAGGTCACTCAACACCTGAGGCAGCCGAAGAGTGCAGTCCGGGCTTGAAGCCGCAAGCGTCAAGTTCTGGATCCATGTGAGTCGCAGCTCTGCCATAGCCACGCTGCCATAATTAGGATTTTTACTCTCTTTTATTTTCGTTCGCGCGGTCAGTAAGCCCGCCTCCGCATCGCGAAGCATGGGTTCCAGAATATCCCGCACCAGGACATACTTTTCATCCATATTTTGCGGCAGAGCATCGAGAGATGGGAGAGTGGGCTTGGGACGTGCCATAGCGCCTCGTTTTTTTAAGTCGGCCAAGAGGTCGGTCATAGAGCGGGGCATGCTCTGGCTCATGTAAACACGATGCAGGGACTGGTCACGGGCTTCCAGGTTCGTGGACTCCAGGAGTCGTCGTGCCTCAAGCAATTGGCTGGCCGCCTCCACCCGCTGAGCCCGACTCAAACGGCTCGAACGCCCGATCCAATGATTGACTTTATCCAACAGGTAAATGGCTGCGGCGCGCTGTCTGTGAGCGGCTGACTTGCCCATGCGGGGATCCAAAAAGCCGGAGGCCTCCTGCAGCCATTGGTTCCAGTGATGCACACGCTCGCGGCGAAAGTCTCTGGCTTCTTTGCTTAGCGTCTTTCGGGGATTGGAGAGCACGTTTTCAACGAGTCGTAATATCATGGCCAGGCCAGAGTCGCCGGTTTTTGAGAATATCGCAGCTGCTTGTTCCACTTTGCTTGTCGCCGCCTGCCAATTCTCCTGGGCTTGAACGGTCAAATCATAGGCCTGCTGAATGGGAGACGCTGCTTCTGCAGCTGCCACTGGTCGGGAAGTTCTATCGGGAGCATCATGAGATTCCATGAATTGAACAGGGCGGATGGGTTTATCGAGAACGACCGCTGGCCAGACGGTCCCATCCGAAGAGCTCTTCCAGCCAATGCGGATGCGATGCTCCTGAACTTCTCGCACGATGGAGGCTGTTTGCTGTATCCACTTTAAGGGGTGGTTCAGCCAGGAGGAAGGGACAATGGCCTCGGCCGTGAATCTAGTCGGCGAAACAGAAGAGCGAACAGCGGAATTCCAATGGCTAGGATTTGACGAAGCGGCGGCTGACTCAGCTGAGAGGCAGAAGGCAAGCAGGAGCGCAGTGAAACGCATCAAAATTTTGAGCATAAAATATCTGCTTAAGTGTATGTTCTCGTCGATACTACAGCTATAGAGCGGACGGCTAATCTTTCGAGCCCAAATGGCCCCCGGATGACTTGGGACCAACATTGCAGTCTAAAAATAGAACCGTTTCGTGTGTGATGGGGAAGGATAGGGAGGTCGATGCCGACGATAAGTTTTAGTAGGTGCTCCAGGGCTGGCCTTTGAGTTCGGTGTGCGTACAGCCTACGTAGACGTTTCCAAAACCTGCAGTGGTCGAGTCGTTGTTATAGGACCAATTCCCGGAGTCGGTCAGCGCCGTTTCCGTCGCGACGATTTGGGTCGACCCATGGTAGCCAGGCGTATTCACCTGAGGGATGTTCGTGATGTAATCCGGAACGAGCGAGGCCAGATTGTCCGTCGGATATGTTCCGTCATGGGCGGCATAATAAATCCGTACAGAGCTGCGCAAAGTAGCCAGATTGCCCTTGGAGTTGCCTTCCGCGGACTTTTTAATCGCATTGCCCATCTGGGGCACCAGAATGCCAACAAGGAGGCCGATGATCAGGACGATGATCATCATTTCGATCAAGGTAAATCCCTTCGATGAGAGGCTGGTTTTCATACTTGATATTTACCATGCCTCTGTTACACGGAGGTGTCGCCTGGGTTAATTTCAGGTTAATCCTCCCGTACAAGCAATTCCTTCCTTATATACGCGGCGTTTCAGGAAGGCTAAAGTCATGCGGAATTCACACCACGGCAATCCGCCCGTAATAATCCCCTGTTATACCTATGCTCATGCGACGGGACCCAAGGTCTATTGGACGCCGATTCTTAGCCACGCGACCTATTGTCCCGTCAGGAAAGTGAGCGTAATCTATTAGTCATGCGTATTAAGAAGCTTGCACTATGGTCTCTGGCTCTCGTGGTCTCAACCACCGCCGGAGCTGATCCTGGAAAAGAAGGCGCAGCCTTTCTGGACATTCCCCTGGGTGGCGCACCGTCAGCAATGGGTTCAGCATACAGCGCTCTTGCCACGGACGCCTATGCTCCCGTGATCAATCCGGCAGGCCTGGGCTTTTTACGTTCTACGCAGCTCGCGGCCCACCACGTATCCTATTTCGAAACTTCACACTACGATTTTGCCAGCCTTGTTCTTCCCTACGTTCTAGGTGGCGCCATAGGCGCCTCCGCTCAATATTTCGGCACCGGTGATATTCATGAAACAGATGGCTCCGGCGTGAGCCTGGGTGACTATTCATCACATTACGGCGCTTATACACTTTCGTATGGCCGTTCATGGAATGACAAACTGGGCCTGGGACTTTCAGGACGCTGGATCAATGCAAAGATTGATGATGTTTCGGCCAATGCTTATGCAGCGGACGCGGGAGCGTTCTGGAAAGCATCGGAAAAGCTTCACGGCGCGCTGGTCGTTTCCAACATGGGCAGCAAGCTCAAATTTATTGAGGAGTCCGACTCTCTTCCTCTCTTAGTCAAAGTTGGCGCCGCTTATCTCCCCTCTTCCCGCTGGAAGACTTCCGCCGAAGCTGTCTATCGAGGATCGGGGATGCTCAGCGGCCGTTTCGGCGCCGAGTGGCGTCCGATGAATGTCATGGCACTTCGAAGCGGATATCGCACGGATATTTCGAAAGAACTGTCTGCCTTGTCCGGATTCTCAACCGGTATCGGACTTTTTCTCTGGGAAAATGAATTTGCTTACACCTGGATGCCCTACGGCGACCTGGGCGAAACCCATTCCTTTGCCTTGCTGCTTAAATTCGGCGAAAAATCCAATGAAGGAAGAGCGCTGCAGCGCCGCGCCAGCCTTGAACATGAAGATCTGGAGTATCAATATCTGACCTCACTGCTTGCTGCCACTGAGACTACTCAGGAGGTAAAGCAGTGAAACGCACGTTAAAACTTTTTGCTGCTCTCGTTGTAGCCCTCTTTGGTTTGGGGTCGGCCCTCTCTGCCATGCAGGGGATGCCCAAGTCATCCGAAACACGTCCTCGTCGTATTCTTGTGACCTATAAAGATTCCGCAGTGAGCCGTTTGGAACGAGATCTCCCTCAAGGAACAGTGCAGGAGACTCAGGTCCCCGCCAATTCCGAGATCAGGAAGTTCTTTAAAGCTCACAGGATTTCCAGGCAGGAGCCTCTCTATAAGGAACAGGTTCGCGAAAGACGCAGAACAGGAAAACGCGGCGCCCAGTTTGCCGATGACATCCGCGCCAGACACGCCAAACGTGCTCAGCGCTTTAAAGGGACTTTCAGCCCGCCAGATCTTTCGCGATCTTACGTCGTTACCGTGGATGCACCTTCCGATGTGGCGCTCGCCAGCCTTCTCGTCTCCATACAATCCGATCCATCCGTCGAATCTGCACAGCTGGAAAATGTTTATCAAGCGACCTTTATTCCCAATGATCCTTATTACGCGACCACTGGATCTTGGGGGCAATCCTACGCTGATCTTTACGGCATAAAAAAGATCTCATCCGCCGGCGCCTGGGATATCAGTACAGGCACGGGCGTTATCGTCGCAGTCTCGGATACGGGTGTCGATTACAACCATCCGGACATGGCCGCCAACATGTGGGTGAACTCGCAGGACGGCTCGCATGGGTTTGACTTCGTAAATTTTGACAACAGTCCGATGGACGATCACGGTCACGGCACCCACGTCGCTGGAACGATTGCAGCGGTCGGCAATAACAATCTCGGCGTCATCGGCATTGCGTGGAACGCTAAAGTCATGGCCGTAAAAGGTCTCAGCGCAGGAGGCTCTGGCTGGACGTCGGATTTAGCGCAAGGCATTATTTGGGCGGCTGACCACGGCGCTGATGTAATCAATATGAGCTGGGGAGGTTACGGCCAGACGGATGCGGAGATGGATGCCGCGCTCCAATACGCTCACAATCTCGGCGTTGTGCTCGTTGCGGCAGCGGGGAACAACGCTATGGACGCTGCTTACTTCACGCCTGCCAACTCTCCCTATGTCATCACCGTTTCAGCCTATGATTACAACGACCAGATCGCCTATTTCAGCAATTTTGGAACGAAACTTGATGTCGCCGCGCCAGGAATGGACACTTTGTCGCTTCAGGCTGCAGGGACCTTTATGGGAACCGTCGTATCACCCGGGTACACTCGCGCAAGTGGTACCAGCATGGCAGCTCCTCATGTCTCAGGCGTAGCCGCACTCATCTTGTCGGCACATCCAGATTACTCCAACACACAGGTGAGGCAAGTCCTTCGTTCCACGACAGATCCTGTCAATGGACCGGGCTTCAGTATTTATTCTGGCTATGGACGCATTAACGCACAACAGGCGGTTCAGATGCCTGCCATTCCGCTATCGCATATCTTGTCACCCGTGGCCAACGAAGGTTTCGCGAATTCGGTGACCATCACGGGAGGAGCGGGAGGAACTGGATTTATAAACTATCAGCTGTTCTATGGAGTTGGATCTCCAGCAGCAACTTTTGAACCGATAGCGCCACCACAATTTTCACCTGTCACGAATGGCACCTTAGGTGTTTGGGATACGTCCGGACTCCCAGAAGGAAGCTACACCTTGAAACTGGACGTCACATTGACCGGAGATCAGACTCATTCCACCATCGTTCAGCCACTTTGGATTGACCGTACCCAGCCAACGGTGTCTTGGACCACGCCTTTGGAGGGAGCATCCCTGGCGAGCAATGTTTACCTCACTTTCGGAGTGTCTGCCTTGGACAACACTTCCCTTAAATATGTGGAATTTTTGCAGGACGATGCAACCACCGGTTTCCGAAGCACGATGCCGCCTTATGGAATGCAGACCGTCTTTGTGGGAACAACCCTCGGCACTCATTCCATGACAGCGAAAGCCGTTGACGTCTCCGGGAATATTTCGACAGCAACCGTGACTTTTAACGTCACGAATCCTCCGCCACCCGTCATCTTCTATCCAGTCAATAACGAATCGGTTTCTGGACTTGTCTCGTTAGCAGGAAACGTCGGAGATGTTTACATGGCTCCCTCGATGATTATTGAGGTTGACGGCGCCCCGCTGGGGCAAGCGTATGTCGATGGATTTTCAAAAGTCTGGAATTTTTCATTCGACAGTCGCTTGCTGTCCAACGGTCCGCACGAGCTCACCGCGAAAGCCCAACTCTTTCAGATGACATCGACTCACACAATCACTATCCATGTCACAAACGCGGAGAGCTGGCAGGCCAGCTACAACCCCGATATCCAGGCACCAGCTTGCCTGACCGCAGGACCACAATGCAATTCTGGCGCGTTATTGTTAGGCAGAGGAACGATGTCCGGCGGCATGGAACCCCATCAGCCCAACACCCTGAATGCCTCCTGCGAAGACGATAGCAGCGGTGTTTTCCGAGTCAATGAGTCGATCGATAGAATCCGCGTCTATTCACAAGACGGCACAACGCTCAACCCCGGCAAGATGGCCCTCATCGAAGCGTCCGTTTTTGTGGGAACCCAGCCAATCCCTGCGATCGACTTTTACTACACGTCCGATGTCACCACGTCCAGCTGGACGTATGTCGCCACTCAGACGCCGCCAGGCACAGGGTTCCAAACGACTTACCCGGTTGTAGTGATGATTCGCAATAGCTCATCCACGCTTCATGCTGTCCGCGCGGTAAGCCGTCGCGGTTTGGCTCCCTCGCCATGTATTTCAGAATCTTACAGTGATCACGACGACCTCGCCTTCACCGTAAGTTTCGCTAGTGACACAACGCCTCCGACTGCGCCTACCAATGTCGCGCTGACAAACCCGACAACAACAACGCTGCTCTTGTCATGGACGAGCTCCACAGATAATGTCGCGGTTGAGGGATATAGTCTTGATGTATCGCTCAATGAATCCTTCAGCACAATGCTGCCGCTCTATAACAACCGACAAGTGCTTTATGCGAACTCTCTCTTGATCACGGGCTTATCATCCGCAACAACCTATTATGCTCGCGTTCGCGCGTTTGACACGCTGGGCAATGTGTCTGAGAACAGCGCAACAGCCCAGCGCTTAACCAAAGTGTGGGACACCCAGCCGCCCAGCGTAGCCATCGTGAGCCCTGTCCAGGGAGCCACGATTACCGGGACCGTTTCCATAACGGGAACAGCAACGGACAACATCATGGTCAGCACTGTCGCCATTCTTGTCGATAATGTCTTGCAAGGAAACGCGGTCGTTGCCCCCAATTGGACTTTTTCTCTCAACACAGCCTTCTTCTCTAATGGCGCACATATCATCACCGCCCGGGCCACGGACGATTCTGCCCTGGTGAGCTCAACCTCCATTACTGCGCAATTTTCGAATCCAGGTCTCGCTTCTTATAGTTCAACTTATCGTGCGCCGTATTGTTCTGTTCCCGGACCGGTTTGTGATTCCGGACAACTTTTTATTAGTCGCGGAACTATGCCAGGGCGCGCAGAAACGAATCAACCGAATACCTTGTTCAATTCTTGCTCTGAACCCCCCTTTGGTACGTTCCATATGGATGAATCCCACGACCACATGAGAGTGGCGACGTTAGATGGAACGCCACTGGCTCCCGGAAAAACCGTTCGCATTGAATCTACCGTGTGGGCTCACAACATCTATGCCAGCGATTGGCTGGACCTTTTCTATACAGCCAATGCGAGTTCACCTACGTGGACCTATATAGGTTCGATGAACGCCACTCAAGCCGGCTCACAGGTGCTTTCAAGTACTTGGACACTTTTGACTTCAAGCAGCACGGTGCATGCCGTGCGCGCGCAATTCCGCTTTAACGGCACGCCAACCGTTTGTGCTCCGGGCAATTACACCGACCGCGATGATCTGGTCTTCCAAGTGGGCGTGCTCCCTGATACACAGGCTCCCAGCATTCCAGCGAGCGCCGCGCTAATTTCCCCGACGCAGACTTCCCTTCGAGCCACCTGGTCTCCCTCGACGGACAACGTCGCCGTGACAGGTTATCGTTATCAGCTTTCGACGGATAGCGTTTTCTCCACGCTCGTCCCTGGACACGAGAACGTTGATGCGGGTTCAACGACGAGCAAAGTGCTTTCAGGTCTGAGCTCCGGGACAACGTTCTACTTCCGCGTACGCGCCTATGACGCAAGCAACAACATCTCCAGCTACAGTATTACGGCCGTTGGCTATACCGTGCAGGTGGACACGACGCCGCCCAGTATCCCGACCAATGTTGTGGTCTCAAGCGCTTCCGGGACGACGCTGACAGTCTCCTGGACCGCTTCAACGGACAATGTCGCCATTTTCTCGTATGTCCTGAGATATTCGCAACAGCCTAATTTTGCGCCCGACGCAATGGTGGAGGTTGGCAACGTCACTAGCTACACCCTGAACGGTCTTTCTGCGGCTACGACCTACTATGTGCGTATTTACGCACGCGATACCACAGGCAACATATCTCTC
>JANLWZ010000255.1:0-2633 GCA_031364865.1 Elusimicrobiota bacterium | reverse complement strand
CCTCAGTATCCTAGCGTTTGGAGACGCAATGAAGTCCGGCGCATCGACGCCATAGATTGCGTAAGGACACCAGCCAACCGGGAAACGGCCGCGAATCGTGTAAATCATTGAAAGCTCGTCAGCTTTCGGGGTTCCAAGCGCGGAAATACTGAATGGACCCTCTTTAGCCATTCGATCAACCCGAAAAGTTCGTTCCACACCAGAAACGTAACCGTACGTTTCAACGTTGCCGGGGCGATCGGTCAACGTCTCAGAACTCATTGTCATCTCGCCTCGCAGTAGAGTGCCGCTTCGAAGCAATTTAAAGTGCTGCTTTATTGGCTTAGCGACGCTAAAAGAGGGCTGATGCAGCTCTCCCTCTATCCTGCATATTGAATATGCTTCCCGAAGGGGCTCAATCTCCTTTCGCCACTTCTCTAGTAGTTGGCTCTTATCTATATCGCTCGCGGGTACAGAGACAGCGTTACTGCCAATGATCAGGCAAAAAACAAGCAACATCCGACCGTGAGTGACATGTAACATGGCGCTAAATATGTATAACGGTCGGATGTTGTAAGCAATCAGAGTCCAGCCGCGGAGGATGAAGCTATAACCAGCACTCGCAGGCAGGCAAGGAGAAGCAGGTGCATGTCCCTTGATAGATTTGCAGACATGTGGTTCCTACCGGACATGGTACGACAGCGCACTTACCACCCGTTGTTCCGCATGAAATGCTACCGCTGGCGGTGTCCGCCAGGAAGGTAACTGCTGCAAGGCAGACAAGGGTGCACCCAATGTAGCCCAAAACTTTCGCCAAGCGGTTTCCGAAAAGAGACATGTGAACCTCCTCAAAAGAGAAACGAACAGACTGTAAGGTTATTCTCGGTGAGTGTTGGCAATGCCAACAAACTCAATTCGCGCTCTTGGTGATTGACGATTAAGAAATAGCTCTGAAACCGCATGGATCTCCTCACCAGCGTGGTATCCTTTCGGGCTGATATCGTAGTCGATAAATGCTATCTCGCTCGGACCAATGGTGAGCGGAAACTGTCTATGCGCTCCAACACAAGAACATGTGGTGTTAGAACCAAGAACGGTCACTGGGCGAAAAGATACGTTCTGAACCGGTATATGAAGGGTTCGCGTCTCGTCTGGAAAGCATGGCCCCAAGTCAACACTGTGAGTAAGGTAGAGGCTGTTTCCGGAAAGGTAGGAGAAAAATGCCTGTGGCGAACCCCATCTAAGGAGTACAAAGCCCGTGAGGGTAAGTAAGAGTAAGAATGGGACGATGTGATCCCGGACGATCGTTTTTAGGGTAGTAGTTGTGAGAGGTTGCATTATTCGTCAGGATGAAGCAGGCCAAAGGGCGTGAATGGCTAGACCTAAATGTATCGAGGGATGCTTGCGGTGCAATGGTTGCGGAAACTATTCCGTTAGGAATTAGTGATTTTGTTCAAAAGAGCCGAGAAAACCCGACTGAGAAGTACTGTCCGGGAATCGAAACCGAGTTTTTGCTCGATTGCGGCAAGATAGTTGTGCGCGGTTTGCTTTTCAATGCCTAGCCTACATCCGAGCTCGTGAGTGTCCGTTTCAGATAAGTAGGCCCATAGCACCTCCCGTTCCCTTGTCGAAAGAGTTGTAGCAATGCGAGTTAGCACCTCTTTTCCGCCGGGTGCGGTAGCAATCGTCTCAACAACACTCGGGATTTCTCGGTCTATAACAGCGGCGATGTGGGCCGTTAGGTCGACGGTATTTGCGCTCGCATTCATGGCTGATCCTCCTCCTTGTCGTTCCCGGCGGCCTTGCGAGCGTGATACTTCGCAAGAAAATGCAGGAGACTGTTGACCTGGAAAACCCGGTATAGCTCGCGAACATGGTTGTGGGCTGTGTGGAAGCTGATGCCGCGGAGCATCGCTATTGTTTCCTGGCGATAGCCCCTCGCGAGGAGATCTGCGATGGCCTTTTTCTTTTCGGTCAGGTTCACTAAGGCATTCGTTGCTTGGTCCTTTCGTGGCGGACAGGGGAGTGTAGGTTCTTCATCTGCGTCATTGTCCGCTTTTTGCAGGAGCTGCTGCGGGCGAGCAGCGATTCGGCCGATGAGCACTCCCAACCGGATCCTAGTTCCCTGTGTAATGACTGCCGAATCGACTTTTTCATCGTTGACAAAAATGCCGTTGCTGCTCCCGAGATCGGTAATTTCTGCAGTGCCATCGAGCTGCACAGCGATGCGAGCATGGCGTAGGGAGATCGAGGAATCCCACAGCACAATGTCGCATTTTGCCGAGCGCCCAAGGAGATAGCTGCCTGGTTTAAGCTGAAAGGGAATATCCTCACTTACAGCCCCTGAGCTGACGAGCCACATGACCGGTTCCTTCAGCATTGCCGCGAGACGCTTCGCACTGCCCCTATATCTAAAATCGCTTTTCGCGCCCAAAACCGGGCCGGAAATCCGGAAATACTCTTAAGCCGCTTTTTGGCGGCTTTTTTCTTGACAAAACTTGCGGCGGCGGGAATCATCACGCCGTATACCCCGGTCTTCCGGTCGAATCTTTGGGGCACGAGGTGCGCTTTAATGGAGACACCTTCGGCGCGCTTTTTGGGCGCGCGGGTGATAAGATGGGTACTCAACGCAATAATGTCAGTTCCGACCTGAC
>JANLWZ010000004.1:0-10010 GCA_031364865.1 Elusimicrobiota bacterium | reverse complement strand
CACTTATGGCGTCGTCGCAGGAAGCTTCACGGGCATCGGTTCAGGACTGACAGCTCTGACGGCCGCCAACATCAGCGCAGGCACGGCCGGCATCAGCATCACAGGCAACGCGGCAACGGCCAACTACGCAACGCTTGCCGGCAGTGCCGGACAACTCGTGGGCGGGGCAACAACCTTTATTCAACTCCGAGACACACTGCAGGCTGGTTCAACTTTCTATGTGTCCAGCGGCACCGTGAATGACCTCAACATCAACACGAGCCTGCATCTCACTCCTTTGACGGCCAGCCAGTTTGTGAAGACGGATGCGGGCAAGAACCTGGTGAGCGCGACCATCAGCGGAACGGATCTGCCGGCAAACGTGGTCTACACCGATACCAATCAGAACATTTCAGGCGTGAAAACATTTGGCTCGAGCATCACAGTGACGAACGTCGGTGGTGTGAATGTGACCTATGGTGTGGTCGCAGGAAGCTTCACAGGTATCGGTTCAGGACTGACGGCCCTTACGGCCGCCAACATCAGCGCCGGCACGGCCGGCATCAGCATCACGGGCAATGCCGCAACGGCAAATTATGCAGTGCTCGCTGCCACAGCCGGTGCCCTCGCGGGTGGCGCTACTACCTACATCCAGCTTTCGAGCACGCTGCAGCCGTTCTCGACGTTCTATGTATCCAGCGGCACGGTGAATACACAACTGGGATTGAATGGAGCCTTGGTGCTGAATGGCAGCGCAGGCACGAGCGGTGAGGTCCTGCAGTCCAATGGCGCAGGCGCTGCTCCCACGTGGGTAGCCTCTGGTGGCGCCTCAGCGCTACTAGCCTCTACAAATACATGGACCGCAGGACAAACATTCATCTCGAGTGTGACCTTCAGTTCCACGGTCGTCGTGAACAGCGCTTCCATCGCCATCACTAATGGTCAGTTTGGTTCTACGATCGTGCAGAAAGGCAACTCCGGCGCCGGTACCGTGGATATCAACTGGGCCAATGGCAACACGCAGCACATCGTTCTGACGGGAAGCCCGACGTTAACCTTCTCGAATGGCGTTTCGGGCAGGAAATACGTGCTTGTCGTGAAACAGGATGGCGTGGGCAGTAAAACGATCACTTGGCCAGGCACCATCCGCTTCCCGGGAAATGCTGCCCCGGTACTCTCTACGGGAATCAATAAGTCCGACTTCATTGCCTTCATCTACAACGATGTCGATTCAACGTACGATAACCTGGCGTATACGCTCAATTACTAATTTAGAACATCAGAAGATCCTCCAAGGCGGAAAAGCCAAAACGGCGGAAAACACGCCAACACGTCGGCCTAGGACCGCCGTGGTGGCTTTTCTGCCGTGATGGCATTTCCGATGTTTTGGCTTTTCTGACGTTGGGGTGCTACTTGATGATAACGATCTGCCCGGTTTTCTTCGACCCGTCATTGGCCTTCATCACATACATATAAATTCCGCTCGCCACCCGGTCTCCACCTTCGTTGGTCAGATCCCAGCTCACTGAAGAACTTGCCTCAGGCAGGGTCTTCACATGATGGCCGGAAGTCGTGAAGATTTTAATAGCGGTGTTTACAGTGAGGTTGTCGAAGGTAATGGTCCGGAGCGGATTCCGGTCGCTTCGCCAAGGATTGGGGTAGATGCGCACCGCATTCAAGTTGGCCTGCACCAGGGTCACGTTGGCGCTGGCGAGTGCCGAGGTCTGAGAGCCGATGCTCGCCTGGACGGTAATGAGATGCGGGCCGGGGGAGAGGTTCATGGAAGCAAGTGACAACCTCGGAACGGCACTTGTCGCCAGCACCGGATGAGGTGCGCCAAGGACAGGGGACACAGAGCCTTTGGACCCTACGCCGTTGAAAGAGTTGAGAGGGTTGACGTTCCAGGTGAAAGTAGCGCCGGCGTAGGAGCCGGTGTTAGCGAGCTGGATATCAGCGTTTAAAGGGAGAACACCAGGTAGACTCAAAGTGGGAACAGGCAATCCTGACGTGGGCGGCGGTGGTGGCGGAGGGATGCCGGGAGTATCCGACAAGCGGTACACATGCACGACCGGCGTACCGACCATGGGGTCCTTGTCGCCAAATCCCTGAGAAATAAAAATCCGCTGATTGGCCGAATCGTAAGCAATTCCCGTTAGCTTGTGAACCAGAGCCGGCAACGGCAGCGTCAGGTCCCAGACGCCATAGGGCCTCGGTTCCCAGGATTGAAGCTGCCCGTTGCGGACCCGTACCAGATCATTCACATCATAGGCCCACACCCGGTAGACATAGGGATAGGTATGCTGGCCTTTGGCGCTGTGCTCCAGGTCGTAACACCTCGTCTGACCGTGTTCATCAAATCCGGGCGGGTTCTGACTAGTTCCGTCACCATAACAAAACGGGCCATTGCCGTGAACACCGAAAAATAAGACACTGCGCGTCCCTGCGGGAAATACCACGCCGGAAAAATTACTGCTCGAATTCCAAAGAAGACTTGTCGCATCCCAGGTATCGAGCGAATGTTCTTTGTCTGGATAATCCAGCAGCATGACTGTTGATGCAGGATTGATGACACCCAAATCCGCTGGATCAAATACAAAGGCAGCCGGGCCAAACGACTCCCGGGTGATAATCGGTAGTCCGAAATTCCCCGTGATCGCTGTTCCTCCCAGGTGAGACTGCCAAGCGGCGGGGATAGGCGCCATATATCCCGCGACATGCCCAGGCATGATAGTGCCTATGCGAAAAGGCCCTTGTGCCTGGCCGGTGATGGAAAGCGTTCGCGGGCGGTAATAATGCGAGGTCGTTTGCTGGTAACTGGCATCGTAATAGGAAGCAACACTGATCACCAGCTGTTGACCATTAATCAGCAAGCCACGCGTGCCTGTATCCGCCGGGTTATTGACAAAGCGGAGGTTCTGATCATCAAGGATCCCAAACGGTTGAACGATCGGAGCGACTGGCAAATCCGCGACGTTGGTGCTTTTGACAATATTCGCGGGTATTCCCAACTCAGCTAAGTTGCCCGCCCAGGATCCGGCAAAGAGGGAATTCGTGGCAGGATCATAAGCCAGAGGACCCCCCGTGTACTGAAAATGGTCCCCGCCAAACATGGTGTTGGGCAAGCGAAACGAGCCCTGGTAAATTAAATCGTGATGTTCGACGCGGGGAAGTTGTGATGGATCTACTGAAGGAAGCGGCTCGCTTCCAGCCATCTCGGCTGCGTTCCATCCACCCATTAAGAGACTGATAAGGAATAGTTTTTTATAGAAAAACATAGGATTACTAATTGAGACAAATTAAAGTGTACGGAGTTTCTTGCGCTTCGAACTCATACTTCATTGTGCCAGTGCAGTGTTACATCTGGATGTCAGGAATGTAAATTGAATGTTATGTAGATTGCTTTGTCGTCATTTGATCAAGACGACCTGTCCTGTTTTTTTCGAACCGTCCTCGGCCTTCATCACATACATATAAATTCCGCTCGCTACCCGGTCCCCGATTTCATTGGTCAGGTCCCAGCTGACGGAAGTGTTCGCTGTCGGCAGAGTCTTCACGTGATGGCCCGAAGTCGTAAAGATCTTGATGCTCGTGTTTACCGTGAGGTTGTCAAAGGTGATGGTCCGGTTCGCCGCATGGCGGTCGCTTCTCCAGGGATTGGGGTATACGCGCACAGCGCTCAGGTTGGCCTGAACCAAGGTGACGTTGGCGCTGCCGAGTGCTGAGGTTTGAGAGCCGACGCTCGCCTGGACCGTGATGAGATAGGGGCCAGGAGTGAGATTCATGGAGGCGAGCGACAACCTCGGCACGGCGCTTGTAGCGAGGACTGGCCGAGGAGTACCGAGAACGCCGGACACAGAGCCAGACTTGCCGAGGGCTGCTGAAGGGGCGACTGGGTTCACATTCCAGGTGAAGGTGGCGCCAGTGTAGCTGCCGGCATTGGTGAGCTGGATATCAGCATTTAAAGGGAGGACGTTGGTGAGTAGATTGAAAATGGGCTTGGGCAGCGGAGTCCCGGTCGAGGTCTGAACAGTCACCGTAACCGACGTCGTGATTGTTCCTCCGGGTCCGGTCGCGGTCAAAATGTAAGTGGTTGTGACCGTAGGGTTTACGGTACGGCTGCCGCTCGCGGTCACTGTGCCGATTCCTTGGTTGATCGAAATCGTCGTCGCATCCTGGACTATCCAGGACAAGGTGACGGTGGCTCCTGCAGAGATCACCGCGGGACTCGCGCTGATCAAGGCTTGAGGTGCGGCGGCTGCGCTGGCGGTGATGGTGATAATGTCATTTGAAGAAAGCAAGCTATCGGAAGCAGTCAAGCGCAGGACATAAGTGCCGGCCAAAGAAAAAGTTGCTGTAGTAGAAAGGCTGCCGGAATTTCCGAACACGACGGTGCCGGGCCCTGAGACTTTGGTCCAGGAGTGGGTGAGCGCCGCGGGAGGGTTGGGCAGGCCGTCATCGGAAGCGGACCCTGCTAAAGAAGCGCTCGCAGGCAGTACGATGGTTTGATCCGCCCCCGCATTCACCGTAGGCGCCACGTTGGCGGGAGGCGGTGGTGGCGTGACCCCGTCGATCACCATCTCCTTGATCTCCTTCATTTTCTGAACGATCAGCCAGCCGCGCAATTTATAGCCGCTGTTGAGCATGACGTCGCCCGTGGTGTGCGTGGCCGGGTCGCCGCCGGGAGTATAAGGATCTGCGGTGCCGGATCCGTTGGTGTAATGCGTTCCGTCAGACAGATAGTTCCCCGGCCACTGCGAGAAAGGCCGCCGCGCCAGCAGCTCCGCCTGAAAATCGATCAGGGGAAGCTTCATGGTTTGAGCGAGGTTCTTCAAAGCGATGTTGTAGTTGTCCACATAGGTGTTGAATGTGGCGTCTGTCCGATAGGTATAGGTGATGATGATGGGAACGATTTTTTTCGCGATCAGCGCGTTGACGAGTTCTGTGAATACGGTGATGTCGGAACCGGCGCTCTGGGGAGCGAGCAGATTATATTCCGGGACCGCGAACTGCGCGTCCGAAAACGCCGTCATGATGGTGGTTAAATTTAAACTGTTGGGGTCGGCGGCGCAATCCAGAAGCCTTTGCTGGGCCAGGGCCAGATTAGTTTCCGCGGGCATGCCGGACCCGAGAAGGTCCCAGGCGCCCAATCCATCGCCCACGGTGTAGCTGCGCGCAGAGCAGATGTAGGGAGTGGCCAGGCCGAAGCCATTCTTGCTGTTGACCGTTATAGGATCTGGGCTGGCGTGAAGCCATTGCGTGATGGCGATATCCTCGGCGGTCTTGCCGCTGCCGTTGTTGGCCCAGTCGGCCATGGCGGTGCCTCTGGACAGGGAATCGCCCATGATCAGGATAAAACCAGGGGTTTTCCCCGATGCGCCCGCAAGAATGGATTTAGCTTTTTCCACCCATCCGCTTGCGCCTGACTGCCAGGCATCGTCATAGGAATTGGCCCGGGCTTTGTTGTGGTCGGTGGAGGGAGGCGGAGTCACGGTGTTGCTGACAGTGACGGTGATTCCGGCCGAAGTGGTGCTGTTGCCCGCAGCATCCCGCGCCACAGCGGTGAGCGTGTGCGTTCCATTGGCGGCGCTGGTTGTAAACCATGCGTTACTGTAGGGGGATGAACTGTCTTCCACGCCCTGATTCACCCCGTCCACTCTGAACTGCACACCGGCCACACCCACATTGTCTGAAGCCGTGCCTGAAATAGTAATCGTTCCGGAAACCGTGGTGTTGCCGGCGGGCGCGGTGACGGAAACGGTGGGCACCGTAGTGTCCGGCGGAGGCGGAGGAGCGGAAGAACGGTAAAGTTCCCATCTCGTCTCAGGAGCATAGAGCGATTGGGCCAGTGCAGCACCCAGGGTTCCTCCACGGTAGAAACGGAAATCTGTAATCGCAACATCACCGGGAAGATCGTCATCGGCGCCCAGAAAGAACAGGTCACGGGTTGTGGCCCCGATATTGGCACAACCATTGTAGGTTCCGTCAAGCACACCATCGACGTAATAGATGTTGGTAGCGCTGTACGTACCATTCGTCGCGCTAGGGATTTGAACAAAAAGGATATGGTGCCACTGGCGATCAAATAGCCCGGTATTGCTGGTCTTGAAGCCGGCATCTGGAAGCGTGGTCCCATTCGTATTGACTGCAATTTTATTCCCGGTATCCAGAGAAATGAACAATCCCGACCACGGATGGGCTAAGTCAGAAAAAGCAAGGAGGGTGGAATCCACAGCGGGAGTAGTTGTAAAAAGAGTGCGAAACCAGAACGATACCCCCCAGGGCACCCCCGGCTGACGCAGGCCGCCCATTTCAATTCGGGAATCGTAAGGAACACGATAAGCACGAGTCGTCCCGCCCCCCTGTCCGTTCCCTCCCCCGACCGCATAGTTTCCAAACTGTGGATCTGATTGAATGGTGGGAGGTGCTACGTAAATAGCACCTTGCAACCCAAGCACTAAGTCTACGATTGGAGCGCCCTGCGGCTCCCAAATGGGAAACCAGGCGATAAGATTGTTGTACTGCATTGAAGACGTATTGGTCCCCCCAAACTCCGCCGCAGTAGGACGAATGGCAGGGTCAGCGGCATGAACGCCTGACGTGGTCAGCAAAATGAGGATGAAGGCAAGGTGCTTCGTCATTTGATCACAACAATCTGCCCGGTTTTTTTAGAGCCATCCTCGGCCTTCATCACGTACATATAGTTGCCGCTCGCCACCCTGTCCCCGCTGTCATTGGTCAGGTCCCACGTGGCGTTGTTGTTGGCTGTCGGCAGGGTCTTCACATGATGCCCGGCTACGGTGAAGATCTTAATGCTCGTGTTCACTGTGAGGTTGTCGAAGGTGATGGTCCGGTTCGCCGCATGGCGGTCGCTTCTCCATGGATTCGGGTAGATGCGCACGGCGCTCAAGTTGGCCTGAACCAAGGTGACGTTGGCGCTCCCGAGTGCTGATGTTTGAGAGCCGACGCTCGCCTGGACCGTGATGAGATAGGTGCCCGGAACGAGATTCATGGAGGCGAGCGACAACTTCGGGACGGCGCTTGTGGCGAGCACTGGCCGAGGCGCACCGAGAACGCCGGACACAGAACGAGACTTGCCAAGGGCTGCCGAAGGGGCGATTGGGGTCACATTCCAGGTAAAGGTGGCGCCAGCGTAGCTGCCGGCATTGGTGAGCTGGATTTCAGCATTTAAAGGAAGGACGTTGGTGGGCAGATTGAATATTGGCATGGGCAGTGGAGTTCCCACCGAAGTCTGAACGGTCACCGTGACCGAAGTCGTGGTTGTTCCTCCGGGTCCTGTCGCGGTCAAGGTGTAGGTGGTGTCCAGGGTCGGATTGACGACGCGGCTGCCGCTCGAGCTCACTGTGCCGATTCCTTGATTGATCGAAACCGATGTGGCGTTGGTCGCGATCCAGGAAAGTGTCGTCGCCTGTCCGGCGGTGATCAACGCGGGGCTTGCGCTCATCAAAGCTTGGGGCGCACTCGCCGTGTTCACGGTAATCGTGACGGTATCGATTGAGGATAAGTCGCTGTCTGAGACCGTCAACCGAAGCACGTGCATGCCTGCCTGCGTGAATGTCGCGGTGGTTGACAAACTGTTGGCATTGCCGAAGGTGACGGTTCCCGGACCTGAGACCCGGCTCCAGGTCATGGACAGCGCTGCGGGTGGATTCGGCAAACCGTCATCGATCGCAAGACCCGCGAGCGACGCATTGGCCGGCAACGTAATGGCTTGGTCAGAACCGGCGTTGACCACGGGTGGCTGATTCACGACAGGTGTGCCCGTTGGGTTAACGATCACGGTGAGTTCATCCGTGGAGGACAATGAGCTGTCCGAAGCGGTTAGTCGCAGCACGAAAGTTCCCTCAACGGAGAACGTCGCGGTAGTCGATAAACTGTTCGCGTTTCCAAAGGTGACAGTTCCAGGTCCTGACACAAGGCTCCAGGTCGTGGTAAGCGATGCAGGGGGGTTGGGCAAGCCGTCATCGGAAGCAGATCCAATCAGATTAGCGTCAGAAGGAAACGTCACAGTTTGATCAGTCCCTGCATTTATCGTGGGTATTTGATTGACCGGTGGTGGAATCGGGTTGACGGTGATCTGAATGTCGTTGCTGGCAGATAAAGCGCTGTCGGAAACAGTCAAGCGCAGGACGTAAGTTCCGGCTGCAGAGAAAGTTGCAGAGGTAGAAAGACTGCTGGAATTTCCGAACACGACGGTGCCGGGTCCGGAGACTTTGGTCCAGGAGCGGGTAAGCGCTGCGGGAGGGTTCGGCAATCCGTCATCGGCAGCGGACCCTACTAAGGAAGCGGAGGCCGGCAGGGTGATTGTTTGATCAGGTCCCGCGTTCACTGTTGGCACTTGGTTGGTCGGCGGTGCAGCCAAGGTGGTAAAGGTAGTGTCCGGCGAATGACCATCATTGCCCGCCGTGTCCATCGCGTGGATGCGGAAATGGTAGAGCCTGCTGGGCAAGAGGCCGGATAACACTTCGCTGTGACTGGTCATGAGCATGGCATGGGTTGTTAGCGAGCCGTAGGCGGTGCTTGTTCCGTACTCGATTTCGTGCATAGCGGGCTCGTTGGTCGTAAAGTTGATCGTGGCGCCTGTGGCCGTGATAGCGGTCACCGTAACAGCACTTACCACGGGGATCGTGGTGTCCACATTGTCGAACGTCACCGTGACCGGTGAAGACGTGGTCTGGTTGGAGCTGGTGTCCCGCGCAACCGCTGTGAGGGTATACGTTCCGTTGGGATAGGACGTTGTGTTTAAGGAAAATGTGTAAGGCGCGGTCGTATCTTCTGTCCCCAGTAAGGCGCCATCCAGTTTAAACTGGACGCCGGCCACTGCCGCGTTGTCGGTTGCCGTGGCTGTGAGCGTCACAGTCCCTGAGATCGTCGCGTTATTGGCCGGAGCAGTGATCGTCACGGAAGGTGCAGTGGTGTCTGTTGACCCTAACGGCGCGATCGGACAGACCACGCCGCCGATACCGGCGCGGGTGGTCGGTGTACAGCTGGCCGGCGGCCTCGGGATGACACTGACATTGTTGCTGTAGACCTGAAAATTATCCGCGGCATTTCCATTGTAGGAATAGACTTTCGCTTCGTTGGGGATGCTAAGGCAGGTGGGTGCGCTTGCGACATCGCCAACCATGGCGACCGCGGACAAGGACCGAGCAGGAGGAGCGGCAAAAGAGACGTTGTTCATTACCACCAATTTGCTATCCATCCAGCAGCCGTTCACCGAACCGTTCACGGGAACTTCAATGTTGGTGTGGTTGCGCAGAAAAGTGTTCTGGATGGTCAGCTGAGCTTCAGGGCCTATGCCGGCCATCGGAGCCGTAATGCCTTGCTCAACTCCCTGAATGTCGGAGTTCATGATTTTGATGTTTCTCGAAGCGTAATCTGCAAAATAGACACCGTTCCCGCAGCAGCGGCTTGTGGCGTCAAATTTTGCGCGGATTTTTAAGCCATCGAAGGTCACTTTATGAGCGGGGTACATGTAAACGGTTTTGTTGTAGATATTCCAGAGCTTCATATCTTTAATAATGCTCTCTCCAGCATTGTTTATCGGCTGAGGATCGAGCGACCCTGCCCACCAGATCGTCAAACCGCCCTGCATGGCTCCATACGCTTCGTTGTTCTCACATTGAAGTATGGACATCGCGTTTCCATCTCGTGTCGTGTACTGCCCCGCGACGCTTGTGTCAGCGCCTTTAAAATTAGGGATGCGGATCGTCGTGAGGTTCCCGGAACTCGCATAGTTGCTGCCGAACTTGAACTGGTACACAAAGCCGTAAGCGCCTTCCGTCGTGGAGTTCTGAAAGTTGGCAGCGACATTGTTTAGGACATAGTTGTTCGGTCCCCGTAACCAGAACCCCACGCCTTCGGTGCCTTCCGCCATTCTCGCCTCGCCCAGAGAATTGTTGGGCTCGCCGATGCCTCTCATGACAAAATTGTGATCAAACCGATTGAAGCTCTCCGAGCCGTCTTCGGTCGCGATCGCAGAGCCGTTGTAGTTATAAACGATGTTGTCTTGA
>JANLWZ010000034.1:0-4111 GCA_031364865.1 Elusimicrobiota bacterium | reverse complement strand
GTGGTCAAACATATCAGTGCTGCTGTCGAAAGAATCGTTTTCATGAGAGTTCTCCTTATGTCCTAGAAGGGGTGTGCGCCGTGCGGCCCAATGTTGAAGGTGATCTTAAGGAAACCGAGGTGTTCATCGGTTCCATCGGTACGCTTCACGTGTCGGCCTTGCAGGCTGATTAGGCTGTATTCGGATGGTGTGAAGGTCACATAGGCGAGCTGGCCTTCTTCAAAGGTAGAACCGTCCGTGGGGAATTCCGTGTAGTCGTAACGAAACCCCGAGTGCCAGCGCCTTGCGAATTGGTAGTTGAAATAGCTGAACAGGCCATGACTATCGGTGGCTACTGAACCAGCTTCATCGCGCTTACTCCAGAGCGCCTCTGTAGACCAGAGGAAAGAGCGGTAGATCGCGCGTCGCGGATTTTTCCAGCGCAGCGTGAGATCGGCACCGTAGAGTTGGCTGTGATGTGTGTGCGAAGATCCGGTCACAGCATCGAACTCCTGATTTGAAGGCCCGTAGGCAGAACTACCGCCCAGGGAAAAGTTCCAGGCCTCTGTGATGTCCTGATAAGCGCTGATGCGGCCAACTCCCAGGAGCGCTTTGGAACGCGGCCGCTCAAACGAAGGGTTTTCCCCGGCTTCAGGCGACTGCAGCGCTTCAACATCGATGTTCATGACCCACGGCACAGGGACCTGCCAGGAGAGCGACGCGCCGGGCCCGGAAAGCCCTTCCGAGCCGAAGTAATTTTGGGCCACCAGGGGTCTATCGGCGAACGGTGTTTCCGGTGTGTGGATCCTGTTGAACCTGCCGAAGTTCGCTTTGAATTTTCCAGCCTTCAGCGAAAGTTTCGCCGGCAGCCGGTACCAGGTGATATACCCTTCTTCCAATTCAACCTCATCCTCACTGATCGCCACGAAAAGATCGGCTCTCGCATAAGTATCAACGTTGGCCTGCAGGGCGAGTTCGACTTCGCGCATCTGGAACGCGTTGCCGGATTCATCGGCTTCCTCCGGACCCGGGCTGCGGTGTCCGGTTTCGGCCTGAAACCACCCGATCGCGCTTATGTTGGGGTTCAGTATGTTCGATGACTGTAAAGCGCCCGACGCCCCTCCTTGTGACGTATAGGTGGTCGGGACCTGCCTGCCGGCAGGCAGGTCCTGTGCAGCCGCAACGGCCGCTAGACATAGAAATACAGCTAAACGTGAAAAGAATCGCATAAGTCCTCCAATGAAATTAGAAGGGAACGTCACGAACTAGCACAACAACGACGACAGGACTTAAGCGGCTGGAGGGCCTCGGGTGATGTCTACACAAAACGCAACGGTTTTGTAACCGGGTACTTCTGGAAGGACAACAACTTCCTTTAATAGGTCATGGGAAACATCTCGAGCGGCGCTGCTATCCGCTGGGATCGTAACCGTCTGGCAAAGATGGCATTCTGTGAGGGTTGCACCGTGGCCATGCTGACACGGGTGTGCCGTGAGCGACAGGCACGCGAAAAGTGCCAGGAAAAGAAATGCGGTTCTTGTGAATTTCATCATGGTGCGATTAAAGTGGTGCGCCCGCCGAGACTCGAACTCGGAATGCAGCCTTCGCAGGGCCGCGTGATATCCGTTTCACTACAGGCGCAGGCGCTCATTGTATCAAAGCGCCCTTGTACGGCTAGGGGCTTGAAAAAACTCTAGGAGAGGAGGCCGCGGGCCGCGAGGCCCAGCAGCACGACGGCAAGATTGCCAATCACAAGGTGTGCCCAAGTACGTTCGTGGGATTTGTAGAAGTAAAGGTAAGCGATCCAGCCAAGCCATCCAAAAGCGAGCAAAAAGAGCGGTCCCGGCAGAAGAAAGAGGCTCGCGCCAATCAAGCGCTCGCCGATAAAACGGTATTTTTTATCCCCCATCATGTCGGACGTTCCCCAGAGGTCATTTTCCACGAAGTAAACCAGGACCGAAACAAAGTGCGCTAAGACGATGATGAACATCACCGGAAAGAGCCAAAGGGGGACAGGCGTTTGATTGGTCGTGGGAGAAAGCGCCAGGATCATGACGAAGTGCACCACCTGATCCCAGAGAAAAAACCCTGTACTGTCCGGGCTGCCGGTCTCTTGAATCGACCACACACGCCATTCATCTTCCAGCCAATGAAAAAGAGTGATCAGTCCCACGCAGACCCAGCCATTCAGCCGGAGCATCGGCGCATCCACCCAGGTTTGTGACAGGTATGGCCAGCACAGGAGATAGGACACGACCGGATGTGTGAGCACGTGAATACTCATGCCCATACGGCTTTCGCGTTTCCAGGAAGCGACTTTATTTGTCTGCAGTGTGAAATCGGCGATGAAGTGCGCGAGTATGAGGCGCCAGAAGATTTCCATTACTTACTTTTCACCTCAAAGACGCCGTCCCAGTTCTGCGCGGGCGGGGTTTCCATAAACGTTTCTGCCCTCTGAATGTAGGCCATACTGGCCTTATCTTGACCCAAGATCTGTATGACTTCAAGGAATTTCTTTTTTGCGGATTCGAATTGTTTTTCCGTGAAAAGCCGTATCCCCTCGTGGTACATGGGTTGAGCCTTCTGCCACACGGGATCAAGCCCTCCTTTTTCCGCCAGAAGCTCATAGACTTTGACCGGCTTCGCTTTCCCCGGAACGCGTATCCTGTCCAGATAGCGCACCTCAAATTTGTCCTGAACGATTTCGTAAGTGAACTCGCTGATCATGATGGAAGATCCAAAGGCTTTATTCGCTCCTTCCAGACGGGAGCCGAGGTTGACGTTGTCGCCCATCACGGTGAATTGCTTCTTCTGAATGGAGCCCATATAACCTGCCGCCATAGCACCTGTATTCACACCGATGCGGGCGCTCAGTTCGATCAGGCTGCGCTGCTTGAGCTTATCGTTCAACTCATTGAGCTTCGCAGCGCTCTGCAAAGCACATCTGCAAGCGCGTTCCGCATGGTCGGGTTGCTTGAGCAGGCCGTTCCAGAACGCCATGATGCCGTCGCCCATGTATTTGTCGACGTAGCCGCCGTTCTGAAAAATGACTTCGGTCATCGAGGTGAGATATTCGTTCAAGAGTTCCACAAGTTCTTCCGGCTGCAGTCGCTCGGAAATGGACGTGAACCCGGCGACGTCAGAGAAAAAGACGGTCATCTCACGACGTTCGCCCGCCTTTTTCAAAATCTCAGGGTTATCCATCAGCACGTCTAAGAGTTCACCGGAAACCTGCTGGCTGAAGAAGGATTTCACCATCCGCTTTTCCCGTTCTTCTGTGAAAAAGCGGTACACGACGATGGCGCCATACGCCGATATCAGTGTCAGCAGCGGCCCCGCCATGTCGATCACGAGCTGACGGTTTACAAAAAGCCATTGTGCAGCAGCGGTGTAGGCACCACCGGCCAGGAGCGCCCAGAGCGCGCCCGCCCACGCCGAAGCTCGCACTAACAAGAGTCCCGCCAGCAGTCCAAAAAAAGCGATCGCCGCAAAGGTCCACGTGAGTTTCCCCATGCGAAGGGCGTTCAGCCGGATGAGGTTATCGATGACGTTCGCATGGAACTCCACGCCCGGCATAAAGCTTGAAGTCGGAGTGGGATAGTGGTCGAACGTGCCTGTGGCGCTGGAACCGACGAGAAGCACTTTTCCGGCCAGATCTTTTGCGGGATATTTGCCGCTCAATACATCGGCGTACGAGATATAGGGGAAGGTGTAGTCTTTCCCTACAAAATTCAGCACCATGCGGCCTTTGGCGTCCTGCGGGATCATTTTTAAAACTTCACCAGGCTCTTTGCCTAGATAAAGGGATGCGGCCTCCACCGATAAAAGTGAAATATCCTGATCCTGCACCTTCACCTGTCCGCGAGCGCTGCGGAGCACGCCGTCTTCATCGATAAAAGCGTTTACATATCCGGCGTGCTCGACCACATTGAGAAGAGATGGAAACGGCAATTGCACCTGGACGATCTTCTCACCCTCGTTTTGGAAAAAGTAGGAATGTACCACCCACGGATGAGCCTTCGTGGCGCGAGCGAGCATTTTGTCGCCTTCCAGGTCTGCCGTGAAGGGTTCAAGGAACAAAACGTCAAAAGCCAGCGCTTTGGGTGGTCGTGCGGCCAGTTTTTCTATAAGC
>JANLWZ010000385.1:0-4799 GCA_031364865.1 Elusimicrobiota bacterium | reverse complement strand
GGCCGCGCCCTGCTCGGCGGAACGCCAGCAGCAGATCGCGATGTTTGTGGGCGTCGATGTCAGCGGTTCGTTTCAAGCCACAGGGCATTACACGGACTCGCTGCGCTTTCTGGCGCAATACATCCATGGCCATCTGAAAGGCCACGGCGAGCTTCAACCGGTCAAGGCACTCTTTGTGGGCTCGGTGGGCGGCAACAAGGCTGAGGAGACAAAATCTTTCCGGCCCATCGAGGATTTTCAGGATAAATCCGTGGCGCAGATTGAGTCAGACTTGAAAGCTTGGTATCCCAAATCAGACGCCAACACCGACTTTGACACTTTCTTCCGCAGCGTCGCGCTCATTGCGCAGAAACGCAACCTGTCGCTGACGCCGATTGAAGTGGTCCTTGTGTCCGACGGTATTCCGGATAGCGCGGGAGCCAAGGAAGAGCGTATCGCCAGTATCAATGTGGCGCCGCTCGAGTTTCTCTCCCGGAGAGTGACGCTGCGCCTGCTTTACCCTTCGCCTACGACCTGCAGCCATTGGGAGACGCGCGTGGTACGCCGCCGATTGCGTATGTGGACGGTGGATCATCAGGTGATGACCGGTTGGTCGCGGCAGATCGCTTCGGATGTTGCTCCATCTAAACAAGACGAGTTCTTCAAGTGGGTTCTCAGCAATGTCGACTACCGTGTGAAACCAGTGAGGATGCGCGTCGCCACCTCTAAATAACCGAAGTTTTTACCTGATCACAAATCTCAGTACGAGAAGAAGCACACCGGAGAGGACGATCACGGCAAGAGTGATTCTTTCTTTCTGCAGAGATTTTTTCTTTTCCTCTTCATTCAGCAGCGCGAGATCACCGAAGAACGCCAGTGCGATCAAGGTCGCGATCATGTTCAAATAGGCGGATATCCCCCAGAAATAGATGTTTCTATGCTTCCTTTGCGCCAGTATCACGGTGGCTCCTACCGCAACCATCGGCAAAAGCAGCATGAGCAGCACAAACGAATATCCTGAATATTCCATCGCTTATCTCATGGACTAGTCGGAACGGCTGGCGTCGACGTGCGGCTCATCATCAAAGACGCTGATAGTGAATTGGATCGGCCGGCAGCAGACCGTGCAGTCCTCGATGTAGGACTGATCCTCTTTCAGTAATTCCACCTCGATTTCGATGGTCTCGCCGCAGTACGGACACTGAACATCCACGGTTTTTAAGGACATCAATTACGGTTTGTCTTTTTCCAGAATAAGCACGATCACTTCACGGTCAAAGAAAAATAGCATCCGACGGCGCCGCCGTTCTACGCCCACCACGCGCCACCCTTCAGCGGCTTGAGCGTTTAAGAATTGTGTCAACTGGGCCGAATCCGCTTTGGATTCCCCCGAAGCCAAAAACCCAGGAAAATTTCCTTAAAAACAACCGCCTTGTATTCTTTCACGCTTGCCCTGGAAGCAGCGCCTTTTTTGTTGATGGTCGCAGGACTCATTTTTAGATGAATAAGGATAACGCTTTTAGGCAGGAATGGCTAGAGTGGGAGCGTATACTCAAGCCGGCCGAGCGTTACAGGGAGGCTTTGGGTTGTAAGGAAGCGAACTTCTCCTGGGTGAGTTCCAGGTTCTCTTGAAAACTGGCATCGGCCATAGGCGCGTCTCGCGCGGCGCGTTCAATGGCGAGTTCCGCATCCTTGAAGCGCTCCTGCTTCATCCAGATGTTGGCGAGTGTATCCCAGATGTACGGCGCGATCACGCCCGCATTCGGCAGCGCTGCTTTGAGAATAGATTCCAGCTCCTGCGCATCTTCTCCGTCAGCCAGATACGCCATCGCCATATTACTGATAATCACGGCCTCCTGCGGCGCCGCCTTGTGAGCGCGTTTGAAATACTCACGCGCCAATTTAAAATCTTTTTCTTTATAAGCGTGGTTTCCCAGTGCGACGAGTGCGGGGACATAGTTTTTGTCCTGTCGAATCGCCGCTTCGTATTGCTTGATCGCCAGGGTTTGATCGCCCAGCATCAGGTACGTGTCGGCTACCGACATGTGCTCCGGGGGCGTCATGCCCGCTTCTTTGCCAGCCTTGGGTCCGTGGGCGCAGCCGATGAACAGGCAGAAGCTGCCTATCACGCCCAGACCGAAGTTTCGCTTTGCGCTGATCATTCATTTGCCTCCTTAGGTAGGACAAACGCTGCGCAAAGGTAGTAACAGCGCAGGAGAGGAGGGCTAAGGGTTGGCTAGGACGGCTGCTTCCGTATGCTAGGATGCAAGGGAAGACTTCGACGGAGGATCGTCATGAAAATTGCATTGTTTGGCGCATCAGGGAATATTGGTAAGCGCATTGGAAGAGAAGCGCTGGAGCGGGGGCATGAAGTGACAGCTCTTGTCCGACATGTCTCCCGATCAGAGAATAGTCGTATGCGTGCTGTTTACGCGAACATCACCGATCCAGCCGCCGTTGCCTCAGTGATCGCGGGTCATGATGCGGTGATCAATGCGGTAGGTCCGGCAGGCAATGCCGCGGGTGACAGCATGCTCGTCCTCACGGCAAAATCACTGCTCGAAGCACTTCCCCGCGCCAAGGTTCGCCGCTTGATCATCGTGGGTGGCGCCGGTAGCCTTGTCACCACCGCGGGCACACTTTTATTCAACTCTCCGGATTTCCCCCCTGCCTGGAAAGCGATTGCGATGGCCCATGGAGAGGCGCTGCAGATTTACCTGAGCTCCCAGGATCTGGATTGGACTTACGTCAGCCCTGCTGCCATTATCGAACCCGGACTGCGCACCGGCAAGTTCCGAACAGGCAGCGACAAACTGATTTCCGACAGCAGTGGAAAGAGCGGTATTTCGATGGAAGATTTTGCCATGCTCGTCATCGACGAACTCGAAAAGCCCAAATCTATCCGCCAACGCCTTACAGCAGCCTACTAAGCATCAGAAATAATTCGAGGTGATCCCACCGTCGACTACCATCACCGATCCGTTCGTCCAGGTGGATTCGTCCGAGGCGAGATGCAGCGCGAGGTAGACGACATCTTCGGGTTTGCCGAAACGGCCCAGCGGAATACGCGGCAGGCGTTTGTTGCGTTCGACGGGGTTGGTCAAGAGCCACTGCGTCAAAAGGGGTGTTTCGATCGGGCCGGGACAAATGACGTTGGAGCGTACCTTCTGCGGGCCAAACTGGACGGCCATCTGTTTGGTGAGCGCGATGACCCCGCCCTTGGAGGTCGCATAGGCGTCTTGCGGAACGGTGCAGCCGAGTATCGCAGTGAAGGAAGCGATGTTGATGATCGACCCACTTCCCCGCTTGATCATTTCGGGTACAGCGTGTTTGCAGCAGAAAGCGATCCCTTTTAAATTTACCGCCAGCACTTTGTCCCACACCGCTTCTGAGTTGTCCACCACCGAATGATCATCTTGAGGGAATATCCCGGCATTGTTGTAGAGCACGTCCAGGCCGCCAAACTCCCGCACCGCCTCGGCCACCAGTTTCTTGCACTCCGCTTCCTTGCTGACATCCACTTTCACAAAAAGGGCCTTGCCGCCTTTGGCCTTGATCTCCGCAGTGGTCTCGCGTCCGCTGGCTTCGACCACATCGCCGATCACCACCTGGGCGCCTGCTTCGGCGAAGAGTCGCGAGGCGACGCCGCCCATGCCGCTCGCGCCGCCTGTGATGATGCACACTTTATTTTTCAGTCGCATAAGGGCTCCTAGATTCTTTCAAAATATCGCTTAAGTTCCCAGTCTGTGACCGACTGATCATAAGCCGATTGTTCCAGCCTGCCGGCGTGCACGTAATGGCGAATGACGGCTTCACCGAACGCCTCACGCAGCACTTCATTCTTTTCAAATTCATCCAGAGCGTCCCGCAGAGTTTTAGGAATCTGGGGCACTTTCTCCGTTGAATAAGCGCTCCCTTGAAACAATGGTCCCGGGCTGAGGCGCTTTTCAATCCCATGCAGGCCGGCAGCGATCGTTCCTGCGAACGCGAGATAGGGGTTGGCATCGGCGCCGGGGATGCGGTTTTCAATGCGCAGCGCTTGGTGCTCACCTACAACGCGGAACCCGCAGGTACGATTGTCCTCACCCCACGCCAGTCTGGTCGGCGCGAAGGAGCCGGCCTGATAACGTTTATAGGAATTGATCGTCGGTGCAAACCAATAGGCCAGCGCCCTGCCCAGCGCCAGCTGGCCGCCCACGTAGTGCTGAAAAAACGGGTCGTCCACGCCCTTGGCGAAGAGATTCTTTTTTCCGTCGCGGCTCCACAAGCTCGAGTGCAGATGGAAACTGGACCCTGCGCGGTCCACGTGCGGCTTGGCCATGAAGGTGATCGCCACCTCTTTCTGATGAGCGATTTCCTTGACGCCGTTTTTATAGATCACGTGACGATCCGCCATCTCCAGCGCATCGGCATATCTTAAATTGATCTCTTCCTGACCTTGGCCCCACTCGCCCTTGCTGTTTTCCACCGGGATGCCCGCGGCTTCCATGTCGTTGCGGATCGCCTGGATGACGAACTCTTCCTTGCTCGTTTGAAGGATGTGGTAATCTTCAAGGTAATTGCTGAACGCCGCAAGACCGTGATAATTTTTGGCATGGGCGGACTCATAGGTTTCCTTATAAAGATAGAACTCGAGCTCAGAACCCATCTTCGCCCGGTAGCCAAGTTTTTGCGCGCGTTCGATCTGTTTTTTCAAGATGCGCCGGGGTGAGACCTCCACGGGATCACCCTTCTCGGTGACTAAATCGCAGACGACCAGGGCCGTCTTCTCCAGCCAGGGGATATGCCGCAGCGTGGCAAAATCCGGAAGGGCTTTAAAA
>JANLWZ010000312.1:0-3145 GCA_031364865.1 Elusimicrobiota bacterium | reverse complement strand
CAGCGTGTCGGCGTTTAAGCCGTAGTTCAAGTCCTGGCTCGCGCGAACTTTGTCCACGACGACGGCGCCATCGACACCCGCGTTAAACGCGATCTGTTTGATGGGGTGGATGAGCGCACCGCGAATGATGTCGATTCCGGTCTGCTCGTCCCGATCAGCACCCTTGAGGGATTTGATGGCGTCGGCGGCGCGGAGCAATGCGGTTCCGCCGCCGGGAACGATACCTTCTTCAACACCGGCGCGCGTCGCGTGCATGGCGTCTTCAATCTTGTATTTCTTCGCCTTCATTTCGGTCTCGGTGGAGGCACCGGCCTTGATGAGAGCGACTCCGCCGGAGAGCTTCGCCAGGCGTTCCTGGAGCTTTTCCTTGTCGTAGTCGGAGGTGGTGTCTTCGATCTGTTTCTTGATCTGGGAGACGCGCTTTTCGACTTCTTTTTTGTCTCCCCCGCCGTCAACGATCGTGGTGAATTCTTTATCCACGATGATGCGTTTGGCGGTTCCGACCATGGTGACTTCGGCTTTCTCGAGCTTGACGCCCAATTCTTCCGAAATGACCTTGGCGCCGGTGAGGACGGCGATGTCTTGAAGCATTTCCTTGCGGCGATCGCCGAAGCCGGGAGCCTTGACGGCGGCGACTTTCAAGCGGCCCTGAAGCTTGTTGACCACCAGGGTGGCCAGCGCTTCACCCTCGATTTCTTCGGCGATGAGCAGGAACGGCTTGTTCCCGGTCTGCAGAAGCTTTTCGAGGAAAGGAAGAATTTCGTTCAGTGCGCTCACCTTTTTATCCGTGATGATGACGGAAGCGTCTTCGAGGACGGTTTCCATCCGCTCAGGATCGGTGACGAAGTAAGGAGAAACGTAGCCACGGTCAAACTTCATACCCTGGACTTTCTCGATTTCGGTCTTGGCGGACTTGCCTTCTTCCACCGTGATGACGCCGTCTTTGCCTACGGCCTTCATGGCGTCGGCAATGAGGCGGCCTACTTCGCGGTCATTGGCGGAGATCGTCGCGACCTGCTCGATTTCCTGATCTTTGACCGGCTTGGACTGCTTTTTAATCTCAGCCACGACGGCTTCCACGGCTTTGTCGATGCCGCGCTTGATGTGCATGGCGTTGGCGCCGGCCGTGATGTTGCGCAGGCCTTCGCTGACGATGGCCTGAGCGAGTACGGTGGCGGTGGTTGTGCCGTCGCCGGCGACGTCGTTCGTTTTGGAGGCGACTTCGCGGACGAGCTGCGCGCCCATATTTTCAAACGGGTCTTCGAGCTCAATTTCCTTGGCGATCGTCACGCCATCGTTAGTGATGGTGGGCGAGCCAAACTTTTTGTCGAGCACCACGTAGCGGCCTTTGGGGCCCATCGTGACGCGTACGGCGTTGGCGAGTTTGTCCACGCCGGCTTTAATAGCGCGGGCGGCTTCGTCTTGATACTTGATTTGTTTTGCCATAGTAGTTCTCCCTAAATTCCGTTATTCGACGATGCCGAGGATATCGTCCTGATGCATGATCAGGTATTCCTGGCCGTCTAATTTGACTTCGGTTCCCGAGTACTTGCCATAGAGGATCTTGTCACCCGCTTTGACATCCATGGGAATGAGCTTGCCGGATTCATCGATCTTGCCCTTGCCGGCCGCGATGATCTCGCCTTCTTGAGGCTTCTCTTTGGCGGTGTCGGGGATGATGAGACCGGAGCGGACTTCTTCACCTTTTTCGATGGGTTTCACAATGACGCGATCACCCAGGGGACGTAAACGAACTGCTGTTGCTGTGGCCATAAACTACCTCCTGATTACGATGTTTAGATTGGCACTTCAGACTTCAGTGTGCTAATGATACTCATAACTTAGCACCCAGTCAAGTAGTCTGCTAATTATGAGGTTGCTGGCTTCGGGTGCCACCCCCGTGCTCGCTCGCGGAGGAATACTAGGCTCGTGGCAGGGCTTTCGCGCGAAACCCGACACCTCCTATAAGGGAACCCTCCCGTGGTTCCCCTCGCCACTAGCGTGGCGAGGCTCCCCTCCGCTACGGGTTTCGCTTTCGAAAGCCCCGCCCCTCGCCCCTCCTGAATATCGTCATCCCCCGCGGTTGGTGGCGGGGGATCCACGGCCCGTCAAGTCAAACCTCGAAGAATAACTGCTTGCCTTGAGGACGGCGGAACAGCGAGGCGGTGACACCGTAGGTGCGGCTGACAAAGCCTGCTTTTTGGCGGGCAACCTTAAAAAGGCGGGCGATCTGGTCCGCGTAGGGGCCCTCCCCTCGCATCCGCGAGCCAAAGTTGGGGTCGTTGAGGCGGCCGCCGCGCACTTCCTGGATGCGGTGGAGTACCTTTTCCTTGGCGTCCGGCGCATGTTTGTCCAGCCAGTCAGTAAAGAGATCCTTGACGCCGTGCGGCAGGCGCACCATCGTAAATCCCGCACTCGTGGCGCCTGCCGCACGCGCAGCTTTCAGGATAGCGGGTATCTCATAGTCATTGAGCCCGGGGATGATGGGTGCCACGTTCACCCCCACCGGAACTCCGGCTTGCGCCAGCTGGCGAATCGCTTCGATACGCGCTGCCGGCCGCGACGCGCGCGGCTCCAGCGTCTCGGCCAGCTCATTCCTTAGCGACGTGACAGAAATCGTGACCGTGACGAGCTGCTGTTTGGCCATCTCTTTCAGGATATCGATGTCGCGCGTGACGAGCTGATTTTTGGTGATGATGCCTGCCGGGTTTCGGCATTCTGCGAGCACTTCCAGACATTTGCGCGTGATACGCAGCCGGCGTTCGATGGGCTGATAGCAATCTGTGTTCCCGCTCATCACAAGGACTTGCGGTTTCCAACTTCGGGAGCCCAAAACCTCGCGCAAGAGTTCCGGCGCCGTCATCTTCACCATGATCTTGCTTTCGAAATCGAGGCCGGCGGAAAATCCCAGGTACTCATGTGTGGGACGCGCGTAGCAATAGATGCAGCCGTGCTCGCAGCCGCGGTACGGGTTTAGACTGGCGCTAAATCCCAGGTCGGGACTGTCGTTGTAGGAGATGATGGATTGCGACGTGTCGTGCAGGATCTGCGTCGCTGGAGCAGAATCTTCTTCCGTCCACTCCTCGTCGCGGGTGAGGACTACCTTCTCAAACCGTCCTGTGGGATTCTGAGCGCTGCCGCGCCC
>JANLWZ010000308.1:0-1789 GCA_031364865.1 Elusimicrobiota bacterium | reverse complement strand
CAGCGTGTGTAATAAGGGATGACCGTCTTGACCTGAGTCTGCTGCAGCATGACCTCTGAAACAAGGATCGCGTAGGAGTCCCGCGTCTTCCGCCATGGAAGATCGCGCTTGTTTTTTTGATACCACCGGAGGAGTGCCGGCTGCCAGGTTTTCATGCTCGATTATTAAAACATGCGACATGATAAAATCCGCGCCTGTGTGGCCCCGTGGTGGAACTGGGTCGCAGCAAATTTAGGCCTCGTGGTGGAACTGGTAGACGCGCGGGACTCAAAATCCCGTGTCCGCAAGGGCATGTCGGTTCAAGTCCGACCGAGGCCACCAATTTATGTTTCACGCTACTGAATCTTGGAGAATTGTTGGTGAAGTATGCTTGGGAGTCTTTTGTGTAGTGACGATTACCGCCTGGGTTAAGGGGCGACCGACTCATGGGCAAAGAAATGTTGCAGCTTATGTAGGAGCTGCGATTGGTATCGCCGCAATGCTTGTAGGATTTATCCTGCTTTCTTGAGACTGCACATCAAATTAATAACAAAAATCTCAAAATCCTGTGCCTGCCTGCCGGCAGGCAGGTCCGACCGGGGCCACCAACTTTAAATGATTAGTCTTTCCTGGCTTTCTGATCTTTGGCGTTCCATCACGAAGACCACTGTAGTTTCTCCTGAAGAAATTGAAGCCGCGCTCCATCTTCCCGTCGTGGCCATCATTCCGCATTTAGAAAGGCGTCAAGGCCGCGATACTCACCCGAGTCCGCGCGCGAGGCGGATTGATCTCGAAGGACGTTGGGCCTCGCGCCTGCTGCATCACTTTCCCGATACGTCGCCGGCGACGCTGGCCTATGAATCGCTTGCCAAGGAAATCCTCGACAGGTCACGCGCGCGCCGGCAAAAAATATGGATGCTGGCCGGCAGCGTGTCCGGCGAAGGGGCGTCGCTCTCCTGCATGAACCTGGCGATCATGGCGCAGAAGCGTGGGGCCAAAGCTCTCGTCGTGGAAGCGCACACCCGCTCGCCGCGGATCAGCCGCGCGCTATCCTTAGAGCTGGAGCCTGGACTTACGGGTTGTCTGCAGCGTTCCCTGAATCTTTCGATGGCCGTACGAGACTCGGAGATGGCGGGCGTACGTGTCCTGCCGGCTGGAAATATTGTGGCCTATCCGGAGATGCAATGGACCACACCGGCGTTCCACCGCCTGCTGGCCGAAATGCGATCCCTTTACGATGTCGTTCTTATGGAGGCCCCGCCTGTCCTGCTATATCCCGACGTGCCGATACTCGCCGATAAAGTCGACGGCATCATCCTGCTGAATCAATTTGGGCGCACACCGCCCGAGCGTGTACGCAAAGCGATCGAAAAATTAGGCGAACGTCAGGACATTCTTTTGGGTGTCCTGTTGAATGACGTCCCCGCTCGTTGAACACTGGGGTGGAATATGCTAAAAACCCGAGGTGAAAAACTTGCTGCTTGATCCCGTTGTGCTGATTGCCGCCGGCGCTATTTTGTTCGGCATCGTTGGTTTTTTCTGGGGCATCTCCAAATTTAGCAAACTCGGAGCAGCGGTCGAAGCGCCCGTCGATGATCTGCTCGCCAGTCTGTCGCCGCCGACAGACTCCGTCTTTCGAGTTCCTACGGCAGGTGCGCCAGCGGCGACCGGTGAGCCAGTGGCCGTGTCTCGCGATGTCGCGGATCGCCTGGAAAGCATGACGCAGCGCCTCTCGGAAATGCAGGCTGTCCTCACGAAGCAATCGGCAGCCTCTGTGGCAGGGGCACCCGCGAGCGCCGTCGGACAGGGA
>JANLWZ010000407.1:0-10760 GCA_031364865.1 Elusimicrobiota bacterium | reverse complement strand
CTTTAGAGGAAGAAGAGCGTCAGATTCTTCTGTTGCGAGAGTTTCAAGATATGTCCTATGAAGAAATCGCATCTAAATTACGATGCAGTTTGGATGCCGTCAAAGGACGCCTAAAGCGTGCCAGGGAGCATCTGGAAGAACTAGGTCGTAGGTCTTTTGACACTTCTACGGCACTTAAACGTCAATGACTCAGGAGCCCATATGAACGATTACAAATCACTCTTTACCCCCCGTGAAACCAAAGACCAGCGGGTCTTTACCGCAGAGGTCATGCAGAAGATTCGCCGGCTTCAACCGGCAGATTCTTTCTGGCAAGTCTTTGCGCGATGGGCTTTCCCTGCCCTGGCTCTTTCCTTTGGCGCGCTCGTGATCACGGTCAGCTATTCCGTTGAACCGCAGGCAGTTTCTGCAGAAACTTTCGTCCTAGACGATGAGGAGACCGTTTACACGATCGAATGGGTGGCGCCACAATGAGGGCGCATTGGAGGTACATTGTCATTAGCCTCTTGCTCGGCTTGCTGATCGGTGCTTCTGCCGGAATTCTTGGCATGCGTTGCATGACGCATGGTGGATTTCACAACAGAGGTATGGGACGCATGCGCGAAAAAGTCTACAAAGACCTCAATCTCACTCCTCAACAGAAAGCTTATGTCGACGTTGTCTTGAACAGAAGCCGCGAAAAAGTGGGTTTGATACGAAGCGAGGCGCGTCAAGACATCCGCACCACACTGACGCCAAAACAGCAGGATGCGTTTGATGCCGCGAATGCCCGCCAGGACGCAAGACGTAAAAAGTGGAAAGCTAGCCGCCAACCTTAAATACCGCGGCAACTATAACGGCATTCTTCCTCAGATCGATCTGACCAATACTTACAGAGAGGGCGAGGCAGGCGGCTCGATTTCCCCCACGGTTTTGTCGGCCAATGCCAATGTCTCGTTAAAACTCATCGATCCGGGAGAATGGGCGAGCATCCAGTTGGCCCTGGCGACGTATCGCGGCTCTGGCGGCGTCGGCATCCTCTTTGGCTTCTGGCACGCCCGCAAAGCATCGCTTTTCTCACCCATAGAAGCCCTTCGATACGAATAAACGCACTACGTTCGTCCGTTGGGCCAGGCCCAAATCTCAACCACATTGGTCCGTTGGGCCTGGCCCAATGCTCGACTACATTGCTCTGTTGGGCCTGGCCCAATGGACGATTAGGATGGTTTTAGGGCGAGCGGTGGGGAGTAAGCGCCTTTGAGTTCTCGCGCCCACCAGTTTCCGGTCTGTTTGCGTTCGACTGGCGTTGTGAAGCGGTATTCGTAGAGCAGCGTGCGGACGGCAAGCGGCGGTTTTCCTGGAAATGGGTTGTAGGCCAGGAGCTCTGCCGCCGGTTTTGAGCCCTGTAAGAGCCGTGCACAAAAATTCATCAGCCAGGGATTTTGCCGGTAATCGCCGAGCGCCGCAAACCACATCTGCCAATCGAGTCTCGGCTGATACGGCGCCACCTGAGCAGGCATCCGTGCCAGAGCGCCAGGCTTGTATTTAAATTCATATGGCAGCCAGGTCTTGCCATCATAAGTTCCTTCCAGAATGATTTCCGGCCGGCTCGGCGTCATGACCGCAAAAAGTCCATAGTTATTAAAGGACCTGAAAGAGGAAATCCCGCGAAGAGGAGCACTCATCCAAGATGGTAGTTGGATGCGAGCCATGCTGAAGAATGGGATGGACGTTAGATAAAGAACCATCAAGACGCCTACCGAACCCATCCACCTGCGAGACACCCCCTCTTTGAACGGTTCATTCCAGGATGCAGGGTAGACCTTCCGCAGCATCTCGTCATCAAGCAAGAGAAAGCAAAGCGCAATCGCCAAAAGATTGAAGTAGGTGTAATTCCCTGTCAGAAGGATGAGAAACTGGAATCCCGCCAGAAACCAGAAACCTGCAAAGCGAGCACGACGCGGCGCAAAGATCAGGAATATCATTAGACCTTCAATCACGAACATGGTGACGCAGGAGAATTTCTGAAAGCCTGCCGGAAGATGGTGCGCATACCAGGAAAGCGGATTCGGCAGGGGCTGTGTTTGATAATGGACCGTGAGAGCCGTGAATTTTCTCCACAACAAGTCTCCACTCAGCCATTTCACGAGGGCCGATTGCAGCATCAGACGGAAAAACAGCCACTTGAGTAAAAAATGCACGCCTCGATTCGGCGAGGGGGCGCCTCGGCGCTGAGGAAGTAAGCCTGATGGGGCGTAAAATATGGCTAGAAAGCCTGTTTCAAGGAGCAGAGCGTCCCACTGAAAATTCATGAACACCCCGCCTACTGAAACGAGGGAGAGGTAAAGGAACCAGAGTACCCCAAGTGCCAGGCGCGGAGCAATGTTGAGAAAGAGAAGAGCAGAAAAGATCACGCCTAGACTGGAAAGTCCTATCAGGACTTGATCGCTTGAGTTGAACCATGCCAACGTCGGAATAAACCAAAAACGCCAGGCACCAAACTTTTGGGCATATTCCAAAAAGTCCACCGCCGGAGCAATACCCTCTATACCGATCAGCCCTTTGATTTGTACGGCCAGGGAGGAGAAGGCGATGGCGTAGATCAGCGCCAGCGCCCGCAGGAATATCCAGCGGGTCATGCGGTAAGACTCAGGAGCCGCGGGATTTCCCCAAAGGAACCGCGTCAGCCAGGAAAAAGCTGGCCGGTGGCCGGCGATGATGCTGTAAATAAATTCAGAGACCGGCCTGAATCCAGGCACATGCTCGTACATCCAGAGACATTTCGGTGAACCGCCCAAAGCTAAAGCCCGGAAGACGGCGTGCGCGGCGGCAGTACGGCGGCCATCGGGTTCAATGAGTTGAACAGCTTTTTGAAAGTCTGAGGAGGGTATGTCCGGAAACTGTGAAGCCACATCTTGAGAGGGAGCATACTCAACGACCTGGCCAGTGACATGTTTCCAACGCGCGATCCACGCACGGCAGAAAGTACAGTCGCCGTCGAAAATGAGAAGAGGCTTATTGAATGGCAAAAGTAATGGAAGCGCTGGCGGTGAGAGTCTGCTCACCCGCTGCTATCGGTTGATCCCCGCCGCCTTCGGCCATCATCATGCCTCTGGCCGCATAATGGCGCGGCATGGGCCAGTTGACACTTTGCGGATTGATCGAAATGATCTCACCCAACTCGACGCGAGCAGCCTCGGCGACGGTTTTGGCTTTCAAAATCGCATCCTGTGTGGCGGCTGCAAGTGCTTCCCTTTCTACCATCGCTGGATTATCCAGTTCGAGATCCGGACCGTTGACGGAGGTGGCTCCGCTCGATAGAACGTTAGAAAGTACTTTTCCGATCTTCTTCATGTCACGGATTTTGACGGTGACGCGATTGGTGGCGATAAAACCAATCCTCTGAGCGTTGCCGCGTTTATCATGTTCGTATTTTGGCTGAACTTGGAACAGTGACGTCTGTATATCCTTTTCGGCAATTCCTTCTTTTTTGATCCCCTCCATCACGCGGTTCATATCCTTGCGGACCTGCGAGAGGATCGGATCTAGTTCTGCACCGTCATTGCTGACTTCTACGGTGAGTCTAGCGATATCCGGAATGGCAGAGGCTTTTCCCTGACCTTGGACAGTCAGCGTCCGTTCAGTTTTTACATTCGAGGCAAAAGCGACATTGAGATGCGAGAGTATCATCGCTGCGATCAGACCTGCTCGTACTTTCATGGGGCGCCTCCTTGATGGCGATGACGAGAAACTTCGTACAAAAGAATTGCTGCGGCAGCCGCGACGTTGAGCGATTGGACGGGTTCTTTCATGGGGATGGCCGCACACACATCGATCAGTTTATCCCACACGCCGGATACGCCTTTGCCTTCTTTGCCGACGATGATGGCCCAGCTGCCGCTCCAGTCAATCTGATCATAACGCTTCGCGGACTTCATATCTTTAAGCGGCGTCCCAGCGATCTTGTAACCAGCTTTTTTAAGCGTCGACGCAATTTTATCGACGGACACATGCTCGATGATGGGCACACGGATGGTCGACCCCATAGCCCCTCGTAAGGCCTTGGGCGAATAGAGATGCGCCGTGCCCGGCGTCGTGATAACGCCTGCGACTCCTGCCGCTTCCGCCGTTCTTACTATGGAAGCAGCATTTCCCGGGACCTGAAGGCCATCCAGCACGAGAATGGGCGCCGGTTGGTTCTTGAGGATCTGTTCCCACGACCATAGGGGCTGACGCGCAATGGCCAGAAGTCCCTGTGGATTTTCCACATCGGAAATGGCGCGGAAAACGGGATCCGACACTTTTACCACGCGCGAGGTCATTTTGACGATGGGGTCTAAGAATGAAATCTTGGGGAATTCGTCGCTGACAATGAGCATCTCGAGCTTTGAATTAGCATTCACCGCTTCAAGAATGAGACGCGGCCCCTCAAGAAAGAGTAAAGGCGAATCGCGTTCATCGCGTATCGCGATAATTTCTTTTAAGAGTGGATTTTGTCGACTGGTAATGGTGGCGTCTTGCGGCTTCGAAGAAGGTGGTGCGTTCTGCGGTTGAGGTTTTGGTCGCGCCACCGATAGTTTAAGGAAGCTCTGTGTGGCCCATGAGGGCTCGGTCGCATTCGCGCGCGGCGCCGCGTCCTTCATGGATGGCCCAAACGACAAGAGACTGACCGCGGCGTGCGTCGCCGGCAGCAAAGACCCGGGGAAGACTCGTCGAGTACTTGCCGTAGTCGGCTTTGATGTTGGATCTTGGGTCCTGCTCGATCTTCAGCGCCTTCATGATCGGATCTTCGGGGCCGAGGAAGCCCATCGCGAGCAGCACGAGCTGTGCCGGCCAGATTTTTTCTGAACCCGGCACTTCCTTCATCTGGAATTGACCGTTTGTGCCTCTGAGCCATTCGATCTGGACCGTATGGATCGCTTTCAAGTTCCCCTGCGCGTCACCCTCAAACTTCTTGGTAGAAAGCGAATAGACACGCGGGTCTTTGCCGAAGCGCGCCGCCGCTTCTTGCTGGCCGTAATCCATCGAATAGACTTTGGGCCACTGCGGCCAGGGATTGTCCGGCGCGCGCTGATCCGGAGGCTTCGGAAGAATTTCAAATTGGGTCAGACTCTTGCAGGCATGCCGCAGGGAAGTGCCGACGCAGTCGGTGCCGGTATCGCCGCCGCCAATCACGATGACGTCTTTATCCTTGGCGGAAATATATTTTCCGTCTTTGTGCTTGGAATCGAGCAGGCTCTTCGTATTGGCGTGGAGGAATTCCATCGCATAGTGAACGCCTTTCAGTTCTCGGCCGGGCACCGGCAGATCGCGAGGCTTGGTCGCACCCGTGCAGAGGACTACGGCATCAAACTCGGTGAGAAGCTTCTCTGCCGGGAGGTTTTTCCCCACTTCCGTGTTGGTGACGAAGGTAATGCCTTCCTGCTCCATCACACGTACGCGGCGATCAACAAATTCTTTTTCCAGCTTCATGTTGGGAATGCCGTACATGAGAAGACCGCCAACGCGATCTGCCCGTTCATAAACGGTGACGAGGTGCCCGGCCTTGTTGAGTTGTGCGGCACACGCGAGGCCCGCGGGGCCCGACCCGACGACGGCCACTTTTTTGCCGGTGCGATTGGCGGGAGGCTCAGGCGAGACCCAGCCGGAAGAAAAACCTTTTTCAATAATCGAATTCTCAATGTTTTTAATCGTGACCGGCGGACTGTTGATGCCCAGGACGCAGGCGGCTTCGCACGGCGCCGGGCAGACGCGGCCGGTGACCTCCGGGAAATTGTTGGTCTTGTGAAGACGCTCGAGCGCTTCCTGCCAAAGATCCTTATAGATGAGATCATTCCACTCAGGGATGAGGTTATTGACGGGACAACCCGAGGCCATGCCGGCGATGAGCGTTCCCGTGTGGCAGAACGGCACGCCGCAATCCATGCAGCGCGACCCTTGCGTCTGGAGCTTTTCCTCCGACATGTGGTGATGGAATTCTTTCCAGTCACTCGTGCGCTCGTCCGGCTTGCGGTCGGCAGGAAGCTCGCGCTGAAATTCTAAAAAGCCTGTAGGTTTTCCCACTTAGTTTCCACCCACCCGTGCGACATCACGCATGTTTTCCAGGAAGGCCGCCATCGTCGCTTCTTCGCCGGAAAGTCCCTGCGCACGGACCCGTTTTTCGGCTTCGAGCACGCGCTTATAGTCTTTGGGAATAACCTTCACAAATTTGGCGACCATGCCGTCCCAGGCCGATAACACACGGCGTGCCACTTCACTCTTCGTGTATTTTTCGTGGCGTTCGATCATCGTGCGAAGCTCTTTGATGTCGTCCGCATCCGTCAAACTTTCCAGATCGACCATCTGCTTGTTGCAGCGAACAGGGAACGTACCCTGCATATCGAGCACGTAAGCAATACCGCCAGACATCCCTGCCGCAAAATTTCTTCCCGTGGGGCCAAGAATGACGACGCGGCCGCCGGTCATGTATTCACAGCCGTGATCGCCAATCGCTTCAACGACTGCACGTACTCCGGAGTTGCGGACGCAGAAGCGTTCCCCCGCAACACCACGGATATAGGCTTCACCGTTGGTCGCTCCGTAGAAAGCGACATTGCCGATGATGATGTTCTCTTCAGGCACAAAGGAAGAACCCTTGGGCGGATAGACGATGAGTTTGCCGCCGGAAAGGCCTTTGCCGAAATAATCGTTCGTATCGCCTTCGACTTCCAGCGTCATGCCCGGAGGAACAAACGCGCCAAAACTTTGACCCGCGGAGCCTTGGAACGTGAGATGGATCGTGTCTTCCGGTAATCCTTCTGCGCCATGCCGCTTCGTAAGGTCGCTGCCCACCATGGTGCCGACCACACGATTCACATTTTTAATGGGAAGGGTGGCTTTCACCTTTTCCTTACGCTCAAGGGCAGGTTTGCATATGTCAAAGAGTTTCGTTCGATCCAGTGCCTCATCCAGGCCATGTTTCTGCTTCACCTTTTGATAGCGGCCTACTTCGGGCCCCATGGGCACCTGGTAGAGGATCTTAGAGAAATCGAGGCCTTTGGCTTTCCAGTGACTGACGGCATCTTTCATTTTGAGCTTATCGACGCGGCCTACCATCTCGTTGATCGTGCGGAATCCCAGCTGCGCCATGATCTCGCGCATCTCTTGAGCGACGAAGCGCATAAAGTTCACGACATGCGCGGGGTCGCCCGTAAAACGTTTGCGTAGTTCGGGGTTCTGCGTCGCTACACCCACAGGACAGGTATCTAAGTGACAGACGCGCATGATGATGCAGCCCATGACGACGAGCGGCGCTGTCGCAAAACCATATTCTTCAGCGCCGAGGAGGGCTGCTACGGCGATATCGCGTCCGGTCTTCAGCTGGCCGTCCGTTTCCACCACAATGCGATCGCGTAATTGATTGAGAACGAGCGTCTGATGAGTCTCGGCAAGTCCGAGCTCCCACGGAAGACCCGCATACTTGAGCGATGTCTGCGGGGACGCGCCAGTGCCGCCGTCATGGCCGGAGATCAAGACGACATCGGCATGGCCTTTGGCCACACCAGCAGCAATCGTTCCCACGCCGACTTCGGAGACGAGCTTCACATTGATGCGCGCCTCGGGATTGGCATTCTTCAGGTCGTGAATGAGTTCGGCGAGATCTTCGATCGAATAAATATCGTGGTGTGGAGGGGGCGAGATTAGACCCACGCCTGGCGTGGAGTGCCGCACTTTGGCGATCCAGGGATAAACCTTTTTACCGGGGAGCTGGCCGCCCTCGCCGGGCTTGGCTCCCTGCGCCATCTTGATCTGAATTTCAACAGCGTTGACTAAATAGTTGCTCGTCACGCCGAACCGGCCCGAGGCGACCTGCTTGATGGCGCTCTTCTTCGAATCGCCGTTTGGCATCGGCTTAAAGCGTTCGGGGTCTTCGCCGCCTTCCCCTGTATTGGATTTACCGCCGATGCGGTTCATCGCGATGGCAAGACCCTCATGCGCTTCTTTACTGATTGAGCCGTAAGACATCGCGCCTGACTTAAAGCGCTTCATGATCGATTCCACGGACTCGACCTGATCCACAGGGATCGGGCTGCCGTTCTGGAATTCCATGAGCCCGCGTATAGTCGCCAGGCGCGTGGACTGATCGTTGATAAGCGCGGAGTACTTTTTAAAGAGTTCGAAATTGTTCGTGCGACAGGCGTTCTGAAGGTAATGAATGGATTCGGGGTTAAAGAGATGGTGTTCTCCATCCTTTCGCCACTGATACTTGCCGCCGGGATCGAGCGTCTTGCCGTTGGCTGACCCGTATTCGGGGAACGCGTGGCGATGCCGCATTTCGACTTCTTTGGCCAGCGTATGAATGTCTACGCCGCCAATGCGTGAAGGCGTCCAGCAGAAATATTTGTCGATCACGCTCTGGTCGAGGCCGATCGCTTCAAAGATCTGAGCGCCGGAGTAGCTCTGGACCGTGGAAATGCCCATCTTCGAGATCACTTTCATCACGCCTTTGCCGGCGGCTTTCACGTAATTCTTCACGGCCTTCTTGTGATCCATGCCATCGGAGAGGATGCCCTGATGGATCATGTCGTCCAACGACTCGAGGGCGAGGTAGGGGTTGATGGCGCTGATGCCGTATCCGACCAGGAGCGCAAAATGATGCACTTCGCGCGGCTCGCCGGATTCCAGAATAATGCCGACGCGCGTACGCGTGCCGCGGCGAATCAGGTGATGATGCAATCCCGCACAGGCCAGCAGGGCAGGAATGGCCGCATTGTCGCGGTCCATCTGCCGGTCTGAAAGAATGACGATATTGATGTTCTCATCAATCGCGCGATCCACATTCGCAAAAAGCTTGTCGAGCGCCGCTTCCATGCCCTGGCCGCCGCCCTTCACCGGATACACCATTGAGAAAACGCGCGACTTAAACCACGGATGCTTCACGTGAACGAGTTTATAGAACTCTTCGTCCGTCAGAATCGGCGACTTGAGTGCAATCTGGCGAGCGCTCTCCGGTTTTGGATCTAAAAGATTACCTTCAGGACCAATCGAGACATCCGATCCCGTGACGATCTCTTCGCGGATTCCGTCGATCGGCGGATTCGTGACTTGAGCGAAAAGCTGTTTGAAATATTCGTAGACGAGTTTGGACTTATCGGACAAAACGGCAAGCGGCGTATCGTCGCCCATTGAACCGATGGCTTCGACACCGCTTTCGGCCATGGGGGCCATCACGACACGCAAATCTTCGAAGGTATAGCCAAAGGCTTGCTGGCGCAGCAGCATCGTCTGGTGGTCAGGTTCAGGGATGACCGGCGGCTCGGGAAGATCTTCGAGCTTCAGCAAATTTTCGTTCAGCCACAAGCGGTAAGGATTCTCCGCGCAAATCTTATGCTTGATCTCTTCATCGGCAATGATGCGCTTTTGAACCGTGTCGATGAGGAACATGCGTCCCGGCTGCAGGCGGCCTTTGTGAAGAATTTTCTCAGGAGGAATGTCGAGCACGCCGACTTCCGACGCCATGATGACCAGATCATCTTTGGTGACGTAATAGCGTGATGGGCGTAAGCCGTTGCGATCCAGGATGGCTCCGACCTTCAACCCATCGGTGAAGGCGATGGAAGCGGGACCATCCCACGGTTCCATGAGACACGAGTGATATTCGTAGAACGCCTTTTTCTCATCGGTCATGTTCTCGTGATGCTGCCACGGTTCAGGGATCATCATCATGACCGAATGCTCAAGCGACCGGCCGCCCAAGGCCAGGAATTCCAGAACGTTGTCAAAGATCTGAGAGTCCGAGCCGTCCATGCGCACGACCGGCATGATTTTCTTCAAATCATCGCCGAAGAGGTCCGACAGACAGAGCGCCTGGCGCGTATACATCCAGTTGACGTTGCCGCGCAGCGTGTTGATTTCGCCGTTATGCGCGATGTAGCGATAAGGATGCGCGCGGTCCCAGCTGGGAAACGTGTTGGTCGAAAACCGCGAGTGCACCAGCGCAAGAGCCGACTCCATCGCCGGATCTTTCAAATCTTTGAAGTACTCCGGCACCTGATTCGAGATCAGCATGCCTTTGTACACGACCGTGCGGGAGGAGAGGCTGGAGATATAGAAAGAGTAGCCGCCCTGCCAGCCTGAGTAACGGATGCCGGCCTCACAGCGCTTGCGGATCACATAGAGCTTTCGCTCGAAGGCCAGGTCATCCTTTAAGTTGGCGCTTCGGCCGATGAAAAATTGTTTAAACGCGGGCTCGGACGCTTTGGCCGAAGCGCCGATCATGCTGTTATCGGTAGGGACGACTCTCCACCCGAGAAACTTCTGCCCTTCCTCAGCAACTATCTCTTCCACGCGCTTCTGACATTCCTTCTGATCTTCTGTGCCTTTGGGCAGAAAAGCCATGCCTGCGCCGTACTCACCGAGTGACGGAAGAGTGAAACCGGAGGCCTTCGTTTCTTTGGCAAGGAAAGAATGCGGGAGCTGAATCAGGATACCGGCGCCGTCACCCGTATTCTCTTCGCAGCCGCAGGCGCCGCGGTGGCGGAGGTTGTCGAGCGCCTGAAGTGCCTGCTCCACGATCTTGTGGGATTTTCGGCCCTGGATATCAACAACAAATCCAGTACCGCAAGCGTCTTTTTCAAACGCAGGATCATAAAGACCTTGTTTGTGAGGGCAACCGTTATTCATTGGTTTTTGAAGGGGATTCGCTCGGGTATTAAGGCAGGCGCTCCCTATGTCGGCTAATTATATAAAAGAGAGTGTCTTTTACGACGGACCTTTGAGAAGTTCGCGGGCACGGGCGCGAT
>JANLWZ010000272.1:0-5380 GCA_031364865.1 Elusimicrobiota bacterium | reverse complement strand
ACTCCAAACCCCGACAAAAAGTTTCACCGGATAATGCGGAAACTATTTCGTTTTCTTTGGGCTATTCTGGTAGCAGGGCTTATTCTTGCCGTTTTTCCATTCAGGGTGCTGGCGGACGCATTTGTGCTCCTATTTATGTTCGCAATATATACCGCTTGGGCCGGTGTGGTGGGATTAGCTACGTTCGCTGGTTGTATGGCTCAGGCCGCTGGAGCGTTCGATAAGGAAAATCGAATGATATGGCATGTTTTCGTCGTCACTTCATCGGTTGCTGCATTGGTCGTTGGATTATTAATGCTTTCGTCCACCAGGGGTAAACAGGACAGTCTTTTTTCATATGCCTTATTCCCCTGCATTATCGATGCAGGTTTAGTGCTTTTTATGGTTCTTTTCCCATTGGGGGTATTGTTCAGAAGGAAAAAGAAAAAGCAGGATTTCATTACGCCGCAATGATTGACGTCCACGTTCATCTCGCGGCGATTCCAGACGAGAAGAACGGCTGCTATATTTCGCCCAAGATGCTGAATGGCATCTTATTCCGGTCGTTGCTCAAGAATATGGGCTTATCGTCCGATAGTCCGTCGCAGACGAATGAGCTCTATATCCAGAAGCTTGTGGGGCTGTTGAGGGAGTCCAAGCACGTCAAGCGCGCTGTGCTTCTGGGGATGGATGGCGTCTACGATAAACAAGGGAACCTAAATAAGGAAGGCACTCACTTCATCGTGAGCAACGATTACGTCGCCAAGGTGGCAAAGCGCTTTCCCGACCACTTTTTGATGGGTGCCTCCGTCAATCCGCAGCGCCACGACGCTATTGAAGAGCTGCACCGCGTGGCGGACATGGGCGCCGCTCTCATTAAAGTCCTGCCAAACAGCCAGCAATTTGATCCCGCCAATCCCGCATACAAACTTTTTTGGAAAGCGATGGTGCAGCGCGACCTGCCACTTTTGTGTCACGTGGGCTACGAATTCAGCTTGTGGGGTAAAGACCAGAGCGTCGGTGATCCCGGTCGGCTGAAAAACGCGCTGGAAGAAGGCGTCACGGTCGTCGCGGCGCATGGAGCCAGCTTTGGACTCTTTTTTTACGAAAAATATTGGGATACGCTCTGCGATTACGTGAAACGCTATCCGCATTTCTACTGGGATGCCTCAGCCCTTAGCCTGCCGAATCGTGCGGGGATGCTCCTGCGCCTGGCCCGTCATCCCAAACTGCACTCCCGCATGGTTTTTGGCACAGATTACCCTTTGAGCTGCTTTGCCTTCCCGGCCCTGCTCGCAGGGCGAATCGCCGGCTATTTCGAGCTGCGGAAAATTAAAAATCCTTTTGATCGTCACTACCGGCTGCTGCAGCTTCTCGGAATACAAAACCAGACGGACCTTTTTAATGGATAAAGCGTCGAAGAAATCATTCCGGGCGCTGATCGTCACGCAGTTCTTCGGCGCGTTTAACGATAACGTCTACAAAATCCTGGTGAGTCTGCTTGTGGTAGCCTGGGTCAGCGATCCACGCCAGAGCAATCAGCTGGTGGCCTTGGGCACGGGTGTGTTCGCCGCGCCCTTTCTGATCTTTTCCATGGCGGCCGGACGCTTCGCGGACAAGCTGAGCAAGAGCCGCATCATCGTCGCCACCAAATTCTGGGAAGTCGCCGTCGTGCTGGCGGGGATCGCCAGCCTCTGGCTGCAAAGCATTCCTTTGATGATGGTTTCGCTTTTCATGCTTTCGCTGCAGGCGACTTTCTTCAGCCCCGCGAAGTACGGCATCCTTCCCGAAATAGTCCCATCCTCCTCACTGTCCAACGCCAACGCGTGGCTCAATATCGCCACCTTTTCCGCGATTCTGGTGGGTACCTTAACGGCGGGTTACGTGGTGAAGGATTGGCGGCTGGCGGCAAGCGTTCTCTTCGCGGCAACGACGCTTGGACTTCTCAGCAGTTTTTTTATCCAAAAACTTCCCGCCGTGCAGCCCGAGACACCTCTGAAGTGGAATCCGTTCACCGATCTCCTCGCGAACTGGCAAGTGATTGCCGGTGACCGCTCCCTGAAACTGTCGATCATCGCTGTCAATTTCTTCTGGTTCATGGGCGCGGCGCTTCAGATCAATATCTTCCTCTACGCCAAGCAGATGATGGGCGCCTCCGAGAGCGTCTCAACCTTGCTGATTGTGGCGATCGGTGTCGGCATCGGTCTCGGCAGTTACCTGGCAGGTCGTCTTTCCGGAGGAAAGGTGGAGATGGGGTTCGTGCCCATCGGCGCGCTGGTCATGACCGTGTTCACCTGCGATCTGTTATGGGCACACACGTCGCGTGCGCGCGTATTCTTCGATTTCTTCATGGTCGGTGCCGGCGCCGGTCTGTACGACATTCCGCTGGTCACCTTCATTCAATGGCGGAGCCCTGCGGCGGAACGCGGGAAAATCCTCGCCACGAGCAATTTTCTGAGTTTCGTAGCGATTGCGATCGCCGGCATTGTTTTGTGGCTGCTTGGAACGGTGTTCAGTCTGAATCCCGCGCAAGTATTTTTTGCCTTAGGACTGATCTCCCTTGTTGGAACCTTCACCATTTGTGCCTTTATACCGGACACCCTCCTACGGCTCATTCTGTACACGATTACGAACACGATCTATCGCATTCACGTATTTGGCCGTGAGCACGTTCCTAAAAAAGGGCCGGCACTGCTCGTCGTGAATCATCTGTCACTGGCCGACGGTTTCCTGGTGGCCGGCGCCATCCCCCGCCTCATCCGCTTTCTGATGTGGAGACCCTATTTCGAAGATCGCCGTGCCGGCTGGTTCTTCCGCACGATGAAGGCGATCCCCATTTCCGAGAACGATCCACCCCGGGAAATCCTGCGTTCCCTCATGACGGCGCGCAAGGCGCTCGAAGAGGGGCACCTTGTCTGCATCTTCGCCGAAGGACAAGTGAGCCGTACCGGAAACCTTCTCGAGTTCAAGCGCGGCTTCGAAGTGATCGTGAAAGGACTCGACGTCCCCGTCATCCCGGTGCTCCTCGACCGCGTGTGGGGGAGCATTTTCAGCTTCGAAGGGGGGAAATCCATTTGGAAATGGCCGCGTCAAATTCCCTATCCCGTCACCATTACCTTTGGTGAACCGCTCAGACCTCCGGTGACCCCTGAAGGCGTGCGTCAAAAGGTTCAGGATTTAAGCGCCGATGCATTTATTCATCGCATGGAAAAACGTCACCCACTGCCTCTGGAATTTCTGAAGCAGGCCAAACGCCATCCTTCGCTCACGGCGATCATCGACTCTACAGGCAAATCACTTTCTTTCGGCGACACCGCCGCTGCGAGCCGCGCGCTCGCTTTGCGGCTTGCGAAACTTTTCCCTCCCGCGCGTGACGGCGCCGCCCGCGTCGGCATCATGCTGCCGCCTTCGGTAGGCGGCGCCCTCGCTAATATTGCAGTAGGACTCACGGGCGCCATTCCCGTGAACCTGAATTACACCTCAGGAGCGGACATTCTGCGGCAATGCGTTGAAAAGGCAGGCATCGAACGGATCCTTACGAGCCGTAAACTCCTGGAAAAAACGGCTTTGCCTGCGACGCCGGCCATGATTTATCTCGAAGACGTCTTCGCGACACTGTCTAAAACCGCCATTATTAAGGAACGTATACTTTTCTGGCTCTTACCTATCAAAACCATTCTCTCCTCCTGGGGAGCTGCCGTTCGCGGGGACCTTCATGAAACGGCGGGAATCCTTTTTTCCAGTGGTTCTACTGGCGTGCCCAAAGGCGTGACGCTTTCGCACGCGAACATCCTTTCGAATATTCTGGGGCTCGCTCAGGTGTTCGATATTGGGAAGAAAGACCGAATTCTGGGCGTGCTGCCGTTCTTTCACTCGTTCGGATTCACGGCCACGATCTGGTTTCCTTTGATTCATGGTTTTACGGCGGTGTATCACACCAATCCTCTGGATTCGAAGACCATCGGTGAACTTTGCAAACGTCATCACGTGAGTGTGCTGATTGCGACGCCCACCTTTTTGTCAGCGTATACGCGCAAATGCTCGACGGATCAATTCCAGTACCTGCGTCTTGTGATCACAGGTGCTGAAAGGCTGCGTGAGTCCATCGCAAAGGCGTTTCAGGAAAAATTTGGCAAATTGCCGCTGGAAGGCTACGGCTGCACCGAGCTTTCTCCTGTGGCCTGCGCGAACGTGCCTGATGTCTCGATGGGGGAGATCCACCAGGTGGGACACAAACCCGGCAAGATCGGTCATCCGCTGCCAGGTGTTGCCGTTAAGATCGTTGATCCTGATACGTTTGCGCCAATTCCTCAGGGTAAAGCCGGCCTCCTGCTCGTCAAAGGTCCGAACGTCATGAAAGGTTACTGGAAGGATCCGCAAAAGACGCAGGAAGTGATCCGCGACGGATGGTACGTGACGGGCGATATCGCCTCCATCGACAACGACGGGTTCGTCCAGCTGACAGATCGTTTAAGCCGCTTTTCAAAGATCGGCGGCGAAATGGTGCCTCACGTCATGGTGGAAGAGAAGCTTCACCAGATCGCGGCGCGCTCGGAGCTCACCTTTGTCGTGACGGGAGTCCCGGATGAGAAAAAAGGGGAACAACTGGTCGTCCTTTATACGGAGTTTGAAGGGACTATAGATGTGCTTTGGGACGCCTTAAACCAGAGCGGCCTTTCCAGGCTCTGGATTCCCGCCAAAGACCGATTTTTGATCATCGAAACCATCCCACTCTTGGGAACCGGCAAGCTCGACTTAGTCAAACTGCGCCAACTCGCCCTCCAAAAAACCAACACTCCCGCCGGTTGACCCGACGGAAGCGAAGTTCATATAGTGAAAGCCGATTTCAATAAGCCATGACTCCCGTCAACACCAAAGAGCTCGTTTTTTTCCCCTCATGGACGGCAGGACGCGAAGGATACGCGGCCCGCATTCATGAGGTGTTTCAAAAATACCTCGTGGAAAAAGGTCTGCGCCACACCCATCAGCGCCAGAAAATCGTTGATCATCTCCTGCATGCGGACTCCCACCTGACGATGAAGGACGTCTATCTGGCGCTTAAAGGCCAGGGGATTGGCAAAGTCACCGTCTTTCGAACCCTGAAAATGCTCGAGGAGTGCCGTTTGGCGGAGCGCGTCACGTCTCCGAACGGCCAGGCGAAATTCGAGATCAAGTACGAACGGCCTCACCATGATCATTTGATCTGCATCGAATGCGGCAGGATCAAGGAAGTCCAGTGGCCGGAGATCGAACGTATCCAGAGCAAAACCTGCAAGACCCTCAATTTTTCTCCACTGTGGCATCGCCATGAGATCTTTGGACGCTGTGAAAGTTGTCAGGCTGCTGATAAGGGGAAAGAATGAACAACGCGGTTGCCTTAGGCGCCCTCGCCGGCCTGACG
>JANLWZ010000271.1:0-2952 GCA_031364865.1 Elusimicrobiota bacterium | reverse complement strand
GGCCACGGCACGAATTGCTTCAAAGGACGTGCCCTCAATCGTCTGGTTTCCGTCTAGCCGGTCTGCAATTCGAAAGGCGGGGTGCCGCCCGTTGATGGCCATTTCCCTGCGCTCCGGGCGCACCTCTGCCTCGACATCCTGTTCACCCATGTCCCAGTCGATCAGTGGCCGCACCTGAATGCCAGAGATGTAGGCAGGGCTGCCTGCTAGGACGTCTCCGATTGCGTTTAGGTCGTTTAGCGCTTGGGGGCCGCCCCGTTGGAGGTTCTCCTTCCGGCGGATGTCGCTGCTTCCACACCCAGCCTTCTGGCTAGGCTTGCCGTCTCGCCCGACCGAGTACTCGCGGCAAAGCGTAGCGGTCAGATCCTTCGGTACCTTCCAGGAGTCTCGGCATTCGTTGCACTCCCAGTGCGCATTGCGACTCGGCGCGAGATCTCCTTTCGTGGCAAGGCCACGGCGCACCTCGGCGTCCGCTGCGTCGACGGCACTTCGATACTCGTTGCTCTTTACCTGACCGAGGCCCTTCGTCAATGGATCCAGAGCGGTCTTGTACCTTTGTTGGAGCCGGGACCGCTCCTCGCGCTGTTCCTCTTCTTGCAGTAGGTCAGAAAGAAGTACGACTTTGTCCTGGACGAAGGCGAGCAAGCTGCGGAATGCTTCGTTGGCCTCGAGTCCCTCTCGGCTGGTTGTGTCCCTGATCGCCGGATTCTCGTCTCTGGAAAGATGGATAGCTCCTTCGAGATAGTGCGGTTTCAACCGGAACCTGCTGCCCTTCAGATACCGCGTTCGGTAAAACTGCAGCCAGTCGCCCTCTGGGCCGGGCTCGCCGTAGGGTCGCACGCGGCATCCGTCTCTAAATATCCTGACGCCCATGTTCCAGTCGGCGTCCGAATCACCGCCACGTCCGGCGTCCTTCTTTGTGAGGCCTTGGCCAAAGTACCGGAGCCGACCCCGAATTGGGCCGAAGGGCGGAGGTGCCACCTGTGCCTCGCGCCGCTCTGTCTCACCATTCCTGTTGATCCGCGTCTCCTCGTGTCCATCCGCGTCGATTTGAAAGGAAACTAGATGAGTCTCCTTTCCCAGTAGCGGATTTTCAAGTCGCCCATCCAACTCTGGCCACGGCGTGAATAGACGTATCGCGAAGTCGGTTGAGGTTTCTTCAGGATCAATCAGCCTCGCCAGCTGAGCCCGTAACTTCTCCACGTTGTGCTTCTTCCAGGCGATTCTCAGCTGGCGGATATCCAAACGCGTGCCGTGCTCGTCCTCCAAGGGCTCAGGCTTCTTCGCCTTGATTGGGTAGGTGTAGGAAGTCAGTTCCCTGTCACCGGCCAGCTCATCCCACTGAAAGCGAACCTCAAGGACCTGAGACTGTCCTGCCACACGTGTTCGGAGGGTAAGACGCTTTCCGAGTTTCTCCGTTGCGAAGCGTCCCACGCCTTTTTGCCCGAGCCGCCGCCGCTTCAGTAAGGGACTGCGGGCTTCCCTTACCTTGTTCTCAGTCGCCAGCCAAGCCCATTTCTCGTGTAGGTCTTGGCGGGTCATGCCTGACCCGTCATCCTGGATACGCAGCGCGAGTTCGCCGTCCGACTCGCGGAAATCCAATCTGACGCTGCTCGCGTCCGCGTCGTAGGCGTTCTTGACGAGTTCGATCACTGCGGTTATCTCGTCCCTAAGCTGTTGCGACCCCAGTCGCGACGGCATCGCCGCCCCCGTCCGGAACGTTAGCGGCTTGTCGAAGTCAGTGTTCGAACCAGTATCGAGCATGGCGTCACCTTTCTATGGTCCACCTCTAGTTGTTCTCCGCCCCGAGCACTTCCTCCTGCCCGGGGCGGAACGAGGCTAGATGTCTCTCACTTCGCAGCGAGTTGATGCTGCAGAATGCTGTTCTGCACTGTTTCGTAGCAGAGTCTCCACGCGGTCGCGTTTCGACCCACGTGCTCGGGCCTGCTCTTCTCGCTTACGTGGATTTCACGGATGCAATCTACGAGCCGTCCAATGCATGCTGGTAGCAGCTTCGCGTTTGGAACCTTCCACGCGAAGGTCTCCCCTGCCTGATTCCAGTCCACGTTGGCGCGAAAGCCGCCCAGCATTGGCATGATCCACCCAAGCGGGATGCGCCCGTCAATAGTGTCGCCCAAGAAGAAGAGTTCGTTGCCTTTGTTCTTCTTGCTCTTGATCCTCTCAGTCTTGGATGCCTTAAATCGACCGATGTTCTGCTTGACGACGGCCTTTTCGATCTCGTCGCGGAGACGGAGAATCTCAGCGGCACGGGTTATGAGAATCTTGAAAGACCCTCCTGTCGATGCTTGACTGGCAAACTCGCGGACGATCCCCTCCTTCCGCCCGAACAAGCGCGTGGGATGCGCGGAGTCCGTATATTTTGTGCAATCAAAGACCGCCAAGAAGTACAGCACTTCCTTAACGTCGATTGGCTTGTCCTCGTTCATCCGATAGGCGATCTTGTCGGAGTAGAGCTCACCCTTGAGAACGTCCTGAAGCTGCTTGAAGTGTCCCTTCAGGTTCTCAAGCGCCGTTAGGTCTACATTCTGAGAGCGGTTGAGGCCCCCTGCGATCTCAGCTATCTGGTCTGCCTCTAGCCCGGCTAAGACCTTGATGAAGACGCTTGCTGGCGACGAGGCTCCATTCCCGTCGGATTCACGCCCCTCGAGAATCGCCCTCAGCGTATGTCCACCGTCTATTAATCCGTGTAGCTTCTTATCCGAGAGTTCAATCACGACCTGTTTTCGCTTCTCGTCGAATACGACGTCTTTAGCACTGATCGTCAAACCACGGTTTCGTTCAAAGAAGCGCTCCGGGTAGCTGGTGAGCGTTTCCGAAATGGCTCGGTAGGTCGGGTTCGCAGTACTGACCTCTCGCGGATTGACATCCTTCCACTCTTCGAGATCGACCGGCACTGTATCGATTGGGCAATAAAAAAGCCCCAAGCGGAAG
>JANLWZ010000269.1:0-3474 GCA_031364865.1 Elusimicrobiota bacterium | reverse complement strand
TCGAAGACGACCACACGATATGGTATTGTTCACCTGATGCCGAGTGGAAAGAGCGAAAGTCTCTCGACGATGGGGCTCTTCGCGGGGATTGGCGGCATTGAGCGCGGCCTAGAACTCGCAGGCCACCGCAACGAGCTTCTCTGCGAAATCGATCCGGGCGCGCGGAAGGTTCTCGAACACCACTTCGAGGCGAAGATCGAGCGCGACATCCGTCGCATGGGCGGTGCATTCCCGAAGGTCGACCTGATCGCCGCGGGATTCCCGTGCCAGGACCTCAGCCAGGCGGGCGCGACCGCCGGAATCACCGGAACGCAGTCACGCCTCGTCGGTGAAGTGTTCAAACGGCTGCGGCACAAGAACAATGGTCCACGCTGGCTTTTGCTCGAGAACGTCCCGTTCATGTTGCAACTCGAACGTGGCCGGGCGATGAGATACCTCGTCGACGAGCTCGAAAATCTCGGCTTCATGTGGGCGTATCGTATTGTCGATGCCCGCGCGTTCGGGATCCCGCAGCGTCGGAAGCGAGTTTTGCTGCTCGCGTCGAGGACGGAAGATCCCCGGCCAGTGCTGTTCGGATGCGAAGGCGGCGAGAATGTGCCAGCTTTCTCACGCGACCGTCTCTGCGGCTTCTACTGGACCGAGGGTCTGCGTGGGCTTGGGTGGGCGGTCGACGCTGTGCCAACGCTGAAGGGCGGATCGACGATTGGCATTCCGTCGCCGCCCGCGATTTGGGATCCTCTCGACGGGTCGATCTCGACTCCCGACATTCGTGACGCCGAACGGCTCCAAGGCTTCGATACAGAGTGGACTTCTCCGGCGTTGACAGATCCCCGCGTTCGCCGGGGACATCGGTGGAAGCTCGTTGGGAACGCGGTCAGCGTGTCGGTCGCAAAGTGGGTTGGCGATCGTCTAGCGAGTCCGAGCGGTGACATCCCGGCATGTGTCGCATTGAAGCGCGGTGGGTGGCCTCGTGCCGCATGGGGTCACCAAGGAAAGGTGTATTCCGTTGATTTGTCGACTTGGCCAGTCAAGGAGCCGGCGATTCCACTGCGAGAGTTCCTACGGTTCCCGCGCTCGCCGCTGTCTCACCGTGCCGCCGCAGGGTTTCTGAGCCGCGCGAAGGTGAGCGGCTTGCACTTCGAAGATGGCTTTTTGAATGATGTAGGTCGGCACGTGGACCGGATGGCCCGGTCCCTCTCCACTCCACATGCCATCGAAGTCCGCGAAGAACAGCCAGCCTGCGCCTGACGGCGCGACGGTGATCGCCGAGGTACTCAAGGCGTCAGCGCCGCGGCCCGAGCGATCTGACCCGGTCGGTGAAAAGAACCAATACGCGGTGCGATTCGCGGACCACATGGCAACGCGAATTGCAACCGACCTCTCCGAACGTCTAGGCGACATTGAAGCCACCACGAAGCGCAACGCGGGATCGGTCCGCGGCAAGAAGCAACTGGACATCAATTTCAGCACGCCGCAACTCGGGTTGGCGCTCGGAATCTCGCTGAAGTCCGTTCACCTCCGCGATGTCAAAGGCGCGGAACGGTACACCCATAACATGAAGCGCAACGAAGAGGAGCTCCGCATCGAAGCGAGTGGTTACCATAAACGGCAACCGTACGCGGTGATGATTGGCGTGTTATTTCTTCCCTTCGATAGCGCCGAGGACGGGAAGAAGGACAACCCCTCTTCCTTTGGATCATGGGTTCGGCATCTTCGTCCGTACGCCGGCCGTGATGAACCGACAGACGAGATCGACAGATTCGAGAAGATCTACATCGCGCTATATGAACCAGACGGCACCGACCTCCGCTTCTTCGACGTAAGAGAGGATCCGCCGAAGAACGGACGGCCCGCGCAGCTCCTTGCGTATGGGGAATTTCTCGACGCGGTCTACCGCGAGTACCTGTGGCGGAACGAGGCGGATTTCAAGTGGGCCGAAGGTGAAGAAGAGCCGCTCAAGGTTGAAGAATTCCCGTCCGACGACGACGAGGAGACCTGAAGCTTCATCCGAGCATGTGCGCCATCGCATGCAGGTGACGCATCAGCGTGATACTCCTGGCGAGCTCGCGGTCCGTTCGTCGTTGCGTGCGCTCGGGCTCCGCTATCGGGTGGACGTCACGCTGCCCGGAACGCGCCGCCGCCCTGACGTCGCATTCCTGCGCGCAAAGGTCGCCGTGTTCGTCGATGGCTGCTTTTGGCACGGCTGTCCGACTCACGGAACATGGCCGAAGGCGAACGCCTCCTGGTGGCGTGAGAAGATCGAAGGCAACCGCCGCCGCGATCGCGATACCGACCGGCGCCTGAAACGCGCCGGCTGGGTTGTCCTTCGCTTCTGGGAGCATGACGACGCGACGGTCGCCGCTCAGGCAGTGGCGTCCACTCTGCGGCTCCGAGTGAACCGGACACTGCGCCGGGCCGTCTGATCCGCGAAATGACCAAATATGGCCGACCACAACGACGACGACAAGAAGTTTACATTTGAAATCTCGCTGAGCGTCCTCAACCACTTGGGCAGGAGCCTGTACCGGTCATTCGCGACGGTGATGGGCGAGGCGATCTCGAACGCGTGGGACGCGGACGCCAAGAAAGTCGAAATCTTCATCGACAAAGACGCCAGCAGCTTCTTGATCAGGGACGACGGCGTCGGCATGACTGGCGACGATTTTCAGAACAAGTTTCTGAAGATCGGCTACTCGAAGAGAAAGGCCGGACAGAAGCTGTCGGCCGGGGGTCGGCCGTTCGTGGGCAGAAAGGGCATCGGTAAGCTGGCGCTCCTGTCATGCGCCGAAACGATCACCGTCATCTCAAAGGTCAGCGGCGGGTCGTGGGTAGGCGGCGTCATCGACAACTCCGCTCTCGACGACGCCATCACGGAGGACCTGAAGCCGCAGCAGTACCCTCTCGGCGAATGGGACCAGAAGAAAGTCGCAAAGCACATGCGCGGCCGCGCGCACGGCACGATCATTCACTTCGAAGGCGTCAAGAAGGGAATCAAGGGCAGCTTTCCGTTGCTCGCGAAAATCATCGCGTTGTACTTCAGGTTTTCGCTGCTGGATCCCACCTTCACCATCTCGCTCAACGGCAAGAAGATCTCGCACACAAACCTCAAGGAGCTCGCGGAGAAGACGGAGTTCCTGTGGAAGATCGGCGAATACGACGACCCGTTCGTCGAGAACTTGGACAAGACATTCTTTGAGAACCCGGATGACCACGAGACCAAGGAGATAGAAATCACCGGCGTCCGGGGCTTCATCGCGTCCGTCGAAAAGCCGAACGACCTCAAGATCTTCAGCACGGACGAACGCGTTGGGATCGACCTTTTCGTCAACGGCCGCCTGCGAGAGCGCGACATTTTGAAGCACATCCCGACAGCGCGGATCGTCGAGAGTTATATGTACGGCCAGATCCACTTCGACGAACTGGACGACAGCAAGGACCGGTTCACCAGCAGCCGCGAGGGCATCGTCGCCGACG
>JANLWZ010000263.1:0-4143 GCA_031364865.1 Elusimicrobiota bacterium | reverse complement strand
GCTCCAAAGTTTCCGGAGAGTACAGGCATGAAGAAGCACGTGCATGATTATGTTGAGCTCACGAAGCCGCGACTCACGTCGTTGGTCATTTTCACGACCTGGCTTGGCTATGCGTTTGCCTCTCAAGATTTTCATGTGGGTGCGCGATTCCTTCACGCCATCGGAGGCAGCTGGCTCTTGGCTTCCGGCGCGGCCGTGCTGAATGAATATCTGGAAAGAGACCTGGACGCACTGATGAAGCGTACGCAGGTTCGTCCCCTGCCGCAGGGACGGGTCACACCGCAGGGCGCGCTCGTTTTCGGCGCACTTCTCAGCGTCCTGGGTACGGCGCAGCTCGCGTTTTTCGTCAACCCGCTCACGGCACTTCTGGGTATGGCAAGCCTGGGCAGTTATCTCTGGATTTATACGCCGCTTAAAAAGCGCACGTCACTCTGCACGCTCGTAGGCGCGATTCCCGGTGCACTGCCTCCGGTGATGGGCTGGACCGCGGTGCGCAACCAGATCGATGCAGGCGCAATCGTGCTTTTTGCGATCCTCTTTCTCTGGCAGCTCCCGCACTTTCTCGCGATCGCGTGGATGTACAGAGAAGACTATGCGCGCGCCGGTTTTCCGATGCTTCCCGTCGTTGATCCGGAGGGTATCAGCACAGCCCGGATGATCATGCTTTACTCCGCCGTGCTGGTCCCGGTAACGCTGATCCCGACAACGCTCGGCCTGACCGGGCTTTCCTATTTCTATGCAGCGCTCGTCATGGGCACGGTATTTTTCGCTTTCGGGGTCTGGACCGCCGCGTATCGAACGGCGGCCAATGCAAGACGATTGCTCCTGGCCTCCGTCATGTATTTGCCGTCCTTGTTGACCTGGATGGCCTGCAACAGGATCGCATGAGCACAGAAGCAAGGAAAATCAAAAAGACTGGTTTAGCACTGGCCGCGCTGGCGATTGGGCTCATGATCTATTCTTTTGTTGTGGTCTATCATCGCGGGAGTCTGCCGGAGCCTGCCAACCTGACGAAAGCGCAGAAAATTTTGAGAGGACTATGAACACCGGACTTTCCAACGGCCGCTTGGGCATGATGCTGCTGGTCAGCACGGAGACGATGCTGTTCTCAACGTTCATCGGCGCCTATCTCGTCATCCGGGGTGCGGCACTCGTCTGGCCGCCGCTGGGCGTGCCGGAGTTAAGCTGGCATCTCTCTTCCATCAATACCACCCTCCTGGTGCTGAGTTCTGTGCTGGTCTGGCGAAAACGTTTTGGCTGGACGCTCGCGCTGGGGGGAATCTTCCTCGCGCTGCAGATGATCGAATTTCAGCGGCTCTACGCGCTCGGTCTCACCCTGCAGACCGGCGTTTTTGGCGCTCTCTTTTACACGCTCATCAGCTGCCACGGTCTGCATGTCATTGGCGGATTGGGGATTCTCGCCACCGCGCTGCGTAAGCCGGTGTGGGGCAGCTACGCCGAGATCTATTGGCATTTTGTCACAGCCGTCTGGCTTGTTCTGTTTTCGATCCTCTATATCGTTTGAGAAAGGGATAGACATGGACCACGTAGCGACGATTGACCCATCTCCCGACTTTATCGGCACGGCGCGCGGCAAAGTGGGCATGTGGCTTTTCCTGATTTCAGACGCTCTGACGTTCGGCGCGCTCCTGTGCGCCTACGGCGCGCTTCGCATGGGAGCGTCGGACTGGCCGGTGCCTGCACAGGTGTTGGACGTGCCGCTCACCGCGTTTAATACGTTTATCCTGATCTGTTCCAGCTTGACCATGGTGAAAGCCTTATCGGCAATCCGGCACGGTGATCTGAAAGGCATGCAGAAGTTCCTTCTGCTCACAGCGCTGGGTGGGGCAATCTTCCTGTCTATCCAGGCGTACGAATATCATCATCTCCTGGGCGAGGGGGGGCTCAGCCTCCGCAACAATCTGTTCTGCGCGACCTTCTTCTCTCTGACGAGCTTCCATGGTATGCACGTGCTCGGCGGCGTGATCTATCTGCTCATTATTTTCTGGCGATCTACGAAAGGTGAATTTACCATCCAGAACCATCACCGCGTGGAAATCGTCGGGCTGTACTGGCACTTTGTGGATTTGGTCTGGATCCTGGTTTTTACTTTCGTCTATCTACTCTAGGAGATCACGATGGAACTCACACACGAAGAACCCAACTACATGAAAATATTCTGGTGGCTGCTGGCGCTCACCATCGTTGAAGTCGGTGTCGTGTACCTGCACATGCCCAAGATCTTTATGGCCGCAGCGCTCATCATTCTGGCTTTGACGAAAGCTTTCCTGGTCGCATGGTATTTCATGCATTTACGGAATGAAAAGGTCGTGCTCGTCGCCATGGTGGGGCTGCCGATGCTTCTGTTGATCGACCTTTTCTTCGGGCTCATGCCTGACGTCGCTCATCGTTTCTTCTGATTGTGGATGCCATCGTTGCGCAAAATCTTACTCATACCTATCCGCCTAAGCGTCCATCCAAAGTAGCCCAGAAGGCGCTGAGGGGCGTCTCGTTTACAGTCTCCACCGGCGAATTGTTCGGTCTTCTCGGTCCCAACGGCGGAGGGAAAAGTACCACGTTCCACATCCTTTCGACTTTTTTCACGCCGACCAGCGGCTCCGTCATGCTTTTCGGAAAGGATGCCATCCAGCATCCCGATGCGGTGCGGCGCGACCTGGGAATTGTTTTTCAGACCCCGGGCCTGGATATCAAGCTTACCGTGCAGGAAAATCTCACGCATCAGGGACATTTGTACGGATTGTCCGGCACCGCGCTGAAGCAACGGATCATCGAGGTGCTGACTCGCCTTGGCGTTGATTCGCGGAAAGACTCGATCGTCGAGACGCTTTCCGGCGGGCTGCGCCGTCGCGTGGAAATTGCCAAAGGACTCCTGCATCATCCGAAGCTGTTACTGCTCGATGAGCCCACGGCCGGCCTGGACCCCGCATCGCGCCGCGATTTATGGAACTACCTTTTTGAGCTGAAAACCAGCGAGCGTATGACGCTCGTTGTCACGACGCACCTCATGGATGAAGCAGACAAGTGCGATCGCGTGGCTATTATCAACGAAGGGGTGCTGGTGAGCTTCGGTACGCCCGCCGCGTTAAAGCTGGACATCGGGGGAGACGTGATTTCGCTGGGAACGGCAGACACGGCTCGGTTGAGCGGCGAGATTGAGAAAAAATACCACGTGACCACGCAGGTGATCGGGCAGTCCGTGCGGTTTGAGCGCGCCCAAGGCCACGAGTTTATTCCGCAGGTGATTGCCGATTTTCCCGGGCTCGTGCATTCTGTGACACTGAATAAGCCCACGCTGGAAGACGTCTTTATCAAAAAAACAGGCCATCGCCTGTCGAGCGATCCCTTATGAGACTTTTCGCGCTGGCCGCTTCGACGTTATGGCAGAGAGAGCTTGTGCGCTTCTTCCGTCAGAGAAGCCGCGTCATCGGAGCCCTCGCGCCTCCCATTCTTTTCTGGTTTATCATCGGCTCAGGCCTGGGGAGCTCTTTTTCAGGGATGAACTATCTTCAATATTTCTTTCCCGGGACCGTCATCCTGATCGTGCTCTTCACCGCCATATTTTCAACGATCTCCGTGATTGAAGACCGGCATGCGGGCTTTTTGCAATCAGTGCTTGTGGCGCCTTTATCCCGGTTGACTCTGGTCCTTGGAAAAATCCTGGGGGGCGCTACGCTCGCCTTTATACAGGCGGGCCTATTCCTGCTCTTGGCGGGCACTGCCGGAGTCGAGATCCCGCTATCGGCATGGCCCATGATCCTCGTCAATCTTCTGCTGCTTTCCTTTGGCCTTACCGGGCTCGGGTTTGTGCTCGCCTGGTGGCTGGATTCGACACAGGGATTTCACGCGATCATGAACCTGTTTCTCATTCCTCTGTGGCTGTTGTCGGGCGCGCTTTTTCCGTCCAGCGGCGCGGCCGGCTGGATGCGCGTCATCATGCAGCTGAACCCTGTGAGCTATTCGCTCTCCTGTCTGCAGCGCCATATGTTCGTGGACGGTCGGCCCCTTCCACCGGGCTTCGACCTCCGTCACCTGCGCTTCCACCTCCGGGCCGAGCAGCGGCGGCTTCGCAGCATTCACACCAAAGCGTTGGAGACCGCCTGAACGACCATGACGACGTTGACG
>JANLWZ010000225.1:0-7464 GCA_031364865.1 Elusimicrobiota bacterium | reverse complement strand
CAGGTCCAAACTTTTCGGCATTCATGGGAATACAGGAAACGGCAGCGGCGACACCGCCTTTCTTGATTTCTTTAACACGTTTTTCGATGAGCTTTTCTTTGATGGGCTCTTTGTAGAGTTTTTGAACGAGCTCCGTAGCGGCTTCGGGTGGAGCAGCCGCGATGCGTTCGTAGATTTCGTCCACGTCTTCATAACGCGAATGGATGCCGTCCAAATTCAGAACGGCGAGCCCCCCCTGCTTTCCCATGGCAACGGCAAATTTAACGTCGACAACGCCATCCATGGCACTGGCTAAAAAAGGAATCTCCAGCTTCACCGATCCGATCTGGATCGAGATATCGACTTCCTCGGGATTCACGGTGACGGCCCCCGGAACTAATGCGATTTCATCAAAACCGTAAGCGCGCCGCGCCTCTCGGTCACGGCCAACGAAGAATGCCATAGCAACTCCTTCCTATACTTTTGGTGGGGTAAAAGCGGTTTGGCGCTGATACTTCCCTTTTTTATCCGCGTATGAAGTCTCACAGACCTCATCCGATTCCAAGAACAAAATCTGAGCGATGCCCTCTTCGGCATACACTTTCGCCGGCAGTGACGTCGTATTCGTAATGGAAAACGTCAATCGTCCTTCCCACTCGGGCTCAAGCGGTGCGATCGAAACCTGGATGCCGCAGCGCGTATACGTGGATTTGCCATTGCAGACCACCAGGACTTCGCGAGGAATGCGGAAATATTCAAAAGACTGAGCAATCGCCATGCCGTGGGGCGGAATGATGCAGACGTCGCCTTCAAAATCTTGATAGGCACTCGTATCGAAATTCTTGGGATCGACAAAACCCTTGCTGACATTCTTAGGATCTAAAACTTTGAATTGGCGGGCGACGCGGATGTCGTACCCATAAGAGGACACGCCGAAAGAGATGACGGGCTTGGGACCCGAGGCGGACTCTACAACCTTCACTTGCTTTGCTTCAAACGGCTCGATCATTCCAAGGCTCTGCGCCTTGTGGATGATCCACCGGTCAGACTTGATCACGGGGTGACGATTTCCTTATTCTTCTGGACTTTCTGGCTCTTTCGGCCGCGGCCGGGATGAAACTCCGGCGCAGGTTTGGATTCCGCCTTCTTGAGTTTCTCGAGTCGGCTCAGCTCTTCTAAAAAGGCTTCGGCGTCGCCAAATTGGCGGTAGACAGAAGCAAAACGGATATAAGCCACAGGGTCCAGATCTTTGAGTTTCTTAAGTGCTTTTTCACCGATCACGCGGGAAGGAACCTGCATGACGTAGTCTTGGAGCTCGTATTCGATCTCCGCGATGATGCGCTCAATGACGTCCGGCCCGATGGGACGCTTTTCGCAAGCACGCATGATGCCTTCCCGGAGTTTTTCACGGTTAAAAGGTTCGCGGCGCTCGTTGGATTTGATCACCATGAGAGGCACTTCTTCAAGCCGTTCGTAGGTGGTAAAGCGTTTGTGGCAGGCCTGGCATTCGCGGCGGCGTCGAATAATACTCGCGGCCTCAAGCGGCCTCGAATCGAGAACTCTATCCTCTTCGTGTCCGCAATAGGGACATTTCATAAAGGAACGGCCTCCGGAATCTCTATTTAGTTAGGGGATACTACCTGTAGGGACTGAGCAACTATAACAACAACATCTTGTGGGGGTCAATCAGTTTCTGGTTGTTTCGACGGTAGAAGCGACGGCGACTGGAAGCGGGCGGCACAACACCCAGAAGCCGATATTTTCGGTGGGATGCAGCTTGGCTTGCGTGCGTTTCCAGTCCGCAAGCCGTTCGTAAAGTGAAAGTGAGATGCCACCCACCAGATCGAAAACGCCGACCCATGGCGTATCGTAAACGTTAGGAAGCCACTGGGTACCCACAAATCCGCCTTCGGCGAGTTCTTTTTCCAGTTGGGGCCTGGTGTACTCCGTTTTGTGATCAGGATCGGAATAGGAAAAAACGCCGGCATTGCGCAGTGCCGCGCGCCATTGGCTTTCTGCGCTGGGCACAGACAAGAGTAGAGTTCCCGTCGGTTTCAAGATCCGCCCCATTTCTTTCAACATGGGAACGCGCTCGTAGACATGCTCCAGGACATCAAAACAGAGAATTTTATCGAACACATGATCTTCAAAAGGCAATCGCTGCGTTACGTTGCCTGTCGTCAATTCAACATTCGTGATCCGTTCGGATCGGAGGGCTTCTTGAGCCGGAGCCAAGTTCTCAGGTCTAAGCTCCACCCCAACGACACGCCTGGCTCGCGCCGCTGCCTTGACACTGTGCATTCCGGAGCCACAACCGACATCCAGCACGACATCCTCCTTGTTCAAATACTCCAGATACCAATACATGTCGTCGCGGTGTTTGAGGAGGTGTTTAGGGTGCACGGGGACAGGACTTTTGCCGGTCCAGCGGGTGAGATGGATAGCCGCCCGCTTTAAACGGTGGGTAAACCAAATAAAAAACGTCAGAATCCAGTACTTCAGAAACTTCATGTGGTGGCTACCGCCTTAGAGGATGCGTTCTTGTGTTTCTTTGTCGAAGAGACGGATCTTCTCGAGGTTGAAGAGGATTTCTATTTCCTGGTTGACCTTGGCTTCCGATTGCGGCTCGACGCGGGCGACGAGAGTGTTTTTGCCGGTGTTCAAATAAAGCAGCACTTCGCTGCCCATGGGCTCTACCACTTCGACCGTAGAAATCGCTGTGCGGCCCTCGGTCGCAATGTTTCCGGCGTAGACTTTGTCATAGATATCTTCGGGGCGAACGCCCAGCGTCACGACTTTCCCCACATAAGGCGCGACGGCCTTCCCCATGTTGGGCAGAAGTTCCAGCGTAAACTTCCCTTCTTCCAGACAGTAATGGCCGGCGCGACGGACCACCTGCACGTCCATGAAGTTCATCGGCGGACTTCCGATGAAGCTCGCCACAAATTTGTTCGCGGGCTTGTTGTAGATGTCGAGAGGCTTATCGACCTGCATGATGGCGCCATCTTTCATCACACAGATGCGGTCGCCCATCGTCATCGCTTCAACCTGATCGTGCGTGACATAAATCATCGTGGTCTGCAGACGGTCATGGAGCTTGGAGATCTCTGTGCGCATCTGAACGCGCAGTTTCGCATCCAGGTTCGAAAGAGGCTCATCAAAGAGAAAGACTTTGGGTTTACGGACAATCGCGCGTCCTACGGCGACGCGTTGACGCTGACCGCCGGAGAGTTCTTTCGGTTTGCGTTCCAGCAGGTGCGTGAGATTTAAGATCTCTGCCGACTCGCGAACGCGGACATCAATGTCTTTCTTCTTATAGCCCCGTAGCTTGAGGCCAAACGCCATATTTTCGTAGGCAGTCATATGGGGATAGAGCGCATAGTTCTGGAACACCATGGCGATATCACGCTCTTTGGGCGGTACGCCGTTCACCAGCTTGTCACCGATCCAGATTTCACCGGACGTGAGCTCTTCGAGTCCTGCAATCATGCGCAATGTCGTGCTTTTGCCGCAGCCGGAAGGGCCTACCAGCACGCAAAATTCCCGGTCAGGGATTTCGAGATTGATTCCCGTGACGATGACGTTATTGTTGATGACTTTTTTGACGCTGCGTAATACGACGTTAGCCATGAATGGTTACCGAGCCTTTATTACTTGCATAGTAGTCTTGCAGGGACGAGACGGTGATGTTGCCTTCGCGTATACCGCGCAAGCCTGCCAACGCCGCACGAGCGGCCGCCAGCGTCGTCACAATGGGAACGTTATGCTGCAGCGCTGCCTGGCGAATCGTAAATCCTTCTGAATGGGAGCGCCTGCCGGAAGGGGTGTTGACCACGAGCGCGGCTTCTCGGTTTTTGATCACGTCCGCCACGTTGGGGCGGCCTTCGTTGAGCTTCTGGACCGTGCGTACCTGTAACCCTTGCTGTCGGAAGTACTCCGCTGTAGATCCCGTCGCCAGTAGATCAAAGCCCAGCTTCGCCATTTCTTTGGCAATCTGTGCGCCGGCTTGTTTGTCGCGATCGGTCAAACTGAAAAGCACCCCGCCCGCTTTCGGCAGCTGAGAGCCGGCGGCTGACTGAGACTTCGCGAAGGCGCGTGCAAAATCATGGTCGATGCCCATGACTTCGCCGGTGGATCGCATTTCCGGCCCGAGCACAGCATCCACGCCCGGGAAGCGTGACCAAGGAAGTACGGCTTCCTTCACGGCCACCCAAGGCATCTTCGGCCCTTCCTTCAGTAATGTGGCAGGCAAAAGATCTTTGAGCTTTTTCCCTACCATGAGCTTGGCGGCGATTTTGGCCAGAGACACGCCGGTGGCTTTGGAAACAAAAGGCACCGTGCGGCTGGCGCGAGGATTCGCTTCCAGGATGTAGATGATTCCCTCGCGAATCGCGAACTGAATATTCATCAGGCCTTTCACGCCGAGACCTTTCGCGAGCTGCTCCGTGTAAGTTTTGAGCGTCTGCAGATCTTTTGCCGAAAGTGTCCTTGGCGGAAGCACGCAGGCGGAGTCGCCCGAGTGAATGCCGGCTTCTTCAATGTGCTCCATGATGCCGCCGATGTAGATGTCATCGCCATCACAGAGCGCGTCGACGTCGAGTTCGGTGGCATTGTCCAGGAACTTGTCGATCAAAATCGGATGTTCGGGCGAGACGCGCGTCGCTCGGGCGATGTAGTCGGCGAGCATGGCTTCGTCATAGACAACTTCCATCGCGCGACCGCCCAGAACATAACTGGGACGCACCATGACGGGATAGGTAATGCGCTCGGCGCACGCGCGGGCTTCTTCAAAGGAACGCGCCGTGCCGTTGGGCGCCTGCGGGATGCCCAGCCTGGTGAGCAGCGCGCCAAAACGCTTACGATCTTCCGCCAAATCGATGGAGTCCGGAGAGGTGCCTAAGATCTCGACGCCGGCGCTCTCCAGTGGAATCGCCAGGTTCAAAGGGGTCTGTCCGCCGAATTGAACAATGATGCCTTCCGGCTTTTCCTTCTGCACAATGTTGAGAACGTCTTCCTGGGTTAAAGGTTCGAAATAAAGTCTATCGGAGATGTCGTAATCCGTGGACACGGTCTCAGGATTGCAGTTCACCATGATCGTTTCATAACCCTCTTCTTTGAGTGCCATCACCGCGTGCACGCAGCAGTAGTCAAATTCGATGCCCTGACCAATACGGTTGGGGCCGCCACCCAGGATCATGACCTTCTTTTTATTGCTGGGCACAACCTCGTCTTCTTCCTCGTAGGTGGAGTAATAGTAAGGCGTGAAGGCTTGGAATTCTGCTGCGCAGGTATCGACCGATTTATAGGTCGGGACAATCTTTTCGTGCAGACGCCATGCGCGGACTTCTTTTTCACTGACGCCGCGCAGAACGCCTATCTGGAAATCGGAAAAGCCGTTGCGCTTGGCTTCCAGCAGAAGCTCATGCGAAAGTGGATTCTTAGCAGCTGATGCGATCGCTTTCTCACAGGCCAGGATTTCTGTGATCTGATGAATGAACCACGGATCAATACAGGACCATTCAATGATTTGCTCCGCTGGGACGCCTGCCTGGAGGGCTGTGCGAATGTAAAAGATTCTGTCGCAGTTAGGAACGCGGATCCGGTCACGGAGAAGGTCCATCAATTGGCCTTTCTCCATGGTCAGCGTCCCTTGGGCAGTCACCAGCCCCTCGCCCGGGCTCTTGTTGTCTGCGCCAAGACCCTGGGAACCGATTTCTAGTCCACGGAGCGCTTTTTGCAGTGCTTCCTTAAATGTTCGCCCCAGCGCCATCACTTCTCCCACGGACTTCATGGCCGTGTTGAGCGTCTGGTCCGCTGCCGTAAATTTCTCAAAGGCAAAGCGCGGAATTTTGACGACGGTGTAATCGATCGTGGGTTCAAAGGCCGCTGGCGTATTCTTCGTAATGTCGTTGGGCAGCTCGTCCAACCGATAGCCGACGGCGAGCAACGCTGCAATTTTAGCAATCGGGAAGCCGGTCGCTTTGGAAGCCAGCGCCGAGCTGCGAGACACGCGAGGATTCATTTCAATCACGACGCGTTCGCCTGTCTTGGGATCCACCGCAAATTGAATGTTGGAGCCACCGGTATCAACGCCAATCGCGCGGATACACGTGAAAGCGTCATCACGCATGGCCTGGTATTCCTGATCGGTGAGGGTCTGGATGGGAGCGACGGTAATGGAGTCGCCCGTGTGCACGCCCATAGGATCAAAATTTTCAATCGAGCAGATGATGACGCAGTTGTCATGCGAATCGCGGATCACTTCGAGCTCAAACTCTTTCCAGCCGAGTACCGACTGTTCCATCAAGACTTCGCCGACCGGGCTTGCTTCAAGGCCGCGCCGGAGCGCATGCAGCAGTTCGTCTTTCGTGTAGACCGTGCCTGAGCCGATGCCGCCCAAGGTAAAGGAAGGACGAATGATGATGGGAAAACCAATACTGCGTGAAATCTCTTCGCCTTCCGCGAGAGATTTAGCGCAACCGCTCTTCGGCACTTTGAGGCCGACGTCCTGCATCGTCTTCTTAAACAACAGCCGGTCTTCGGCCTTCTTGATGGCTTCCAGTTTTGCGCCGATGAGTTCCACTTTATATTTGTCGAGAGTACCGCGTGTGGCGAGTGCGACAGCGAGGTTCAGTGCCGTTTGTCCGCCGAGCGTGGGCAAGAGCGCTTCGGGTTTTTCCTTGGCGATGATCTCTTCCAGAATCTCCGGGGTCAGCGGCTCGACATAGGTGGCATCAGCCAGCTCGGGATCCGTCATGATCGTGGCAGGATTCGAATTCACCAGAACAATCCGATAACCCTCTTTGCGTAGCGCTTTCACGGCCTGTGTGCCGGAGTAATCAAACTCGCAGGCCTGGCCGATGACGATCGGGCCGGAGCCAATGATCAGGATAGTTTTGATATCAGTTCGTTTGGGCATGCTCGCTCATGGTCTTAATAAATCGGTCGAAGAGATACGCCGCGTCATGTGGCCCAGGCGCTGCTTCGGGGTGGTACTGAACAGCAAAGATGGGAAGCTTCTTATGTCGCAGCCCTTCGCAGGTCTGGTCATTGAGATTGACGTGCGTCATTTCGACTTCGGAAGCGGGGAGGCTGGTCGCGTCGACGGCAAAGCCATGATTCTGGGATGTAATTTCAATTTTTCCTGTCGTCAAATCTTTCACGGGATGGTTTCCACCGCGATGGCCGAACTTGAGCTTAAATGTTTTCCCACCCAGCGCGAGGCCAAGCAGTTGATGGCCCAGGCAAATTCCCATGATCGCAAAGCGTTCTTTTTCGGATCGGCCGGACATATTTTTAATGAGGCCCTTGAGCGCTTCAATGCCGTACGTCACGGCCGAGGGATCACCAGGACCGTTGGAGACAAGAATGCCGTGCGGCGCAAAATCGAGAATAGCCTTCGAAGAAGTCGTTGCCGGCACAACAATGACCTGACAGCCGCGCTGCGCCAGATTCCGAAGCGTGTTGAACTTAATGCCAAAATCC
>JANLWZ010000196.1:0-2273 GCA_031364865.1 Elusimicrobiota bacterium | reverse complement strand
GCATGTTTGCCTTTGCTCTATGGGACACCAAGCTTAAAACTCTTTTTCTTGCGCGCGATCGATTCGGTAAAAAGCCGCTCGTGTATACGGAAGTGGATGGCTCTCTCCTTTTCGCCTCCGAACTCCGTGCGCTTCTGCAGCATCCCGGCGTCCGCAAAGACATCCATTACCCCGCCATCGATCTCTATCTCAGCCTTCAATACATTCCGAGCCCCTACACGATTTTCAAGCAAGTCAAAAAGCTGCCGCCCGCGCACACGCTCACGTGGAAAAATGGCAAAACGAGCATCAAACGCTACTGGCAACCTGTCTTTTTGCCGAAGACGGACATGAGCGAGAGCGACGCGATGACAGCCATGATGGACAAGTTGAAGGAGTCCGTAAAGCTTCGCATGATCGCCGACGTTCCGCTGGGAGCGTTTCTATCGGGAGGCAAAGACTCCACCACCGTCGTAGGGCTCATGAGTGAGCTTTCCACGAAACCCATCAAGACCTTTACCATCGGTTTTGATGAAGAAAAATATTCTGAACTTCCGCATGCACGCCTTGTGGCCAAACACTTTGGATGTGATCATCACGAATTTGTCGTTCAGCCGAACGCTATCGAACTTCTGCCGAAACTCGCGTGGCACTACGGGGAGCCGTATGCCGATTCGAGCGCACTGCCTTCCTATTACGTCTCCCAAATGACGCGCCAGCATGTGACCGTAGCGCTCAACGGTGATGGGGGCGATGAATCCTTAGCGGGATATCCGCGCTATCAGGCGATGAAATTCATGGCGTTCTGGTCGTGGATACCGGAGGCCGTTCGAAGATCTCTGGTGGCGACGCTGTCTCATCTGCCTGATTATGCGAGGCCACATTCAAAAATCTGGCGGGTAAAGCGTTTGCTGAGTCTCGGACTGGATGATCCGAAAGCTCGTTATCTGGACACACTTTGCTTCTTCCAGGAGAAACAAAAAGTCACTCTTTACACGGACCTCATGAAGCACGCGTGTGGCCAGCCCAACGCTGTCGAATACTTGAACGCTTTCCTGGACAGCGCCAAGGAAATTCCGGGAATCGACCGCTACCTCTACACGGACATGATGACGTATTTACCGGAGTGCCTGATGGTCAAAATGGATATCGCCTCGATGGCGAACGGCCTGGAAACCCGCTCTCCATTTCTGGATCATGAATTTGTCGAGCTTGTGGCAAAATTTCCAACGTCCTGGAAGCTTCGAGGGTTGCGTGAACCTAAATACCTTCTGAACAAGGCGATACGCGGCTGGATCCCGGACAGTATTCTGAACCGTCCGAAACAAGGATTCGGTCTGCCTATGAGCGATTGGTTTCGCGGAAAGCTCAAACCCTACGTGGAAGCAACGCTTCTCTCCGATCGCGCCATGTCGCGCGGCCTTTTTCAGAGACAAGCGATACGGCAAATCCTCGATGAAACGTATTCCAGCAAGAAAGATCATAGTTACGGCATCTGGGCGCTGCTGATGTTGGAACACTGGTATCAAACCTATATCGATTGATTGTGAAAAAGCTTCTCCCCATCATCACGGGACTATGTCTTGGTCTCACCTTTAGCTTCCTTGCCGGAGAAGCCTACTTCAGACTCGTTCAGCCGAAGTCCTTTCGAATCCGGGGGCACTCCATTGTTTTACCGGTCAAGCGCAGGTACGCATTCGATAACAAGAGTCTGCGCGGCTGCGACACGCCTATCGTGCACACCAAGAACTCTCTGGGATTCCGAGGTTCTGAGCCGCCTCAGGATTTTGGAAAGTATCTCACGATGGTGGCGGTGGGGGGAAGCACCACCGAGTGCTATTACCTCTCTGACGGAAGGACCTGGCCTGAGCTTCTCCAACAGAATCTTTTAAAAGCCCGCAACGACGTCTGGGTGAACAACGCAGGACTGGATGGTCACTCCACGTTCGGTCATCTTATTCTGATGAAGGATTATCTGGTTCCGCTGAAACCAGACGTTGTTCTTTTTCTTGTAGGCTTGAACGATATCGATCGAGACGACCTGAATACGTTTGATCAGGCCGTCCTGGGTCACCGAGGTGGTAAACGTGCCCTCGAGTGGATGCTGCAAAGGAGCGAAATGCTCACCTGGCTTCAGAACGTGAGACTGACACGTCTTGCCAAAAAGCGCGGACTCGGCCACGAAACGCTCGATCTCGCGACAGCACCACGGCGCGAGATTTCAAAAGCGGAACGCCAAAAGCTTTTACAAAAACAGAGCGAGCTTCTTCCGGCTTATGAAAAAAGATTGGAGG
>JANLWZ010000195.1:0-1888 GCA_031364865.1 Elusimicrobiota bacterium | reverse complement strand
GTCGGACAGACCGAACGCCACGTTCCGCCGTACGGTATCGTCCATCAGATACACGCTTTGCGGGACGAGGCCGATATTGCGTTGCCACGCCGCAATGTCGTCCTGCAAATCACGGCCGTCCACCAGGATTCTTCCTGACGTCGGAACGAATAGACCAAGTATCAGATCAACAAGCGTTGTCTTGCCGGCCCCGGTCGGCCCGACAAGGGCTACCCAGTGCCCCTTCAGAATTTCAAGGGAGACGTCGTGGATCGCCGGTACGGCATTTGATGGATATCCAAAGGACAGACGTTCCAGCACGAGCGAGCGCTGAAACGGGAGTGGCGATGGCCGATTCCGTTCGGATCCGGAGGATGTCCGTTCCGATCCATATCCCTGGATTTCCGAGAGCTCTTTATGGATGACTTCGGCGGCGGAATAATGAAACTGAATCTGCGCGAGTCCATTGGCGATGCGGCTCGTCGAAGGCATCAGGCGGATTGCGGCCACTGAAAACATGGCCAAAGCCGGCAACAGCGCTTGTATATCCTGCCCGCGAACCAGAATGATCAACACGACCGCAACCATCGCGCTGACGGTCAGCATCTCGATCACCAGACGCGGAATGGCGGATAGGAACGTCGAGGTGCGCAGGCTCTCGGCGACACGCCTGTTATGGTATCCGTGCCGATTGACGAAGAAAGCGGCACAACCGGTTATCAGAGTTTGCTTGATCCCGCCGACGGCCTGTTCGATCCATTGGATCATCGATGCGAAACTCTGCTCCACCACGCGCCCCGAAACCGAAAGCCGGGGGCGCATCCAGAAGTACATCAACGCAGTCGGAACACCGAGGACCAGCATCGCTCCGAGCGTCGCCAGCGGTTCGATGAATATCATCAGGGCGGTGACCGCCAGCACAACCATTACCTCCACCAGCACCGTCAGCAAGGTGAGCATGAACCCCGCGGTGAAGCGATGAACGCTCTCGGTCATGACCTTCATCAGTTCCGCGCTGTTGCGCTGAAGGTGGAAGGCATAGGGCGCGTTCAAATATCCGGTCAGCAGCTGTTCACCCAACCTGACTTGCGCTGCGAAGATATACCGGAAAAGCCAGCGGTACAGGAGCAGGAGATAAGCACTCTTGACGACAAAGATGCCGATAAATGCAAGCCCCAACGCGATCAGCATCTGCCGCGGTTCATGAATATTGAGAAAGGCGAACAGCGTACCGGCGGCCGGGAGTCTGTAGATCAGCTCCGGCTCCTTCAATACGGCGACAAATGGCACAACCAGACCGATGCTGACGGCCTCGAACACGGCGCCGATCGCCATGAATAGCAGAAGGATAGAACCCTCAATCCGTTCCCGGCGGCTGAGAATGAACCAAAGTTCCCGGATTGATGTCATGCGCAAAACCATGAGATGAACTGACCTTCCAGACCCGGGCTCTACGGAGCAGCAACCGGCACTACAGAAGAGGACAGGTCAGGAAAGATAGTAATCTTTATAAGGGTGAAACCCGGGGCCGTGCAAAGCCTCATTGAATCGATTCATCACGACGCCCAGGATATGACCTCCGGCCTGTTCGAGCCGTTCCTTCGCCAGTTTCGCATCCTTTTCTGTTACGGCTCCGGGGCTCAATACGATGATGATGCCGTCTACCAGTGGAGCAAGCAGGAGTGGGTCACTAACGGCCAGGACAGGGGCGGAATCCACCAGCACACAATCATAGAGCGTCTTCAATCTGTCCAAGTCGGTCTTTAATTTTGAATTGACGACCAGTTGAAGAGCATTCGGAGAGACCTTGCCACTTGTGATCACGCCTATCGTTTGCTTGTTGCCGGGTATCCCACTGTCTGCAATTTCCAAGGCTTGTATGACGTCCTGAACACCAAGGCTCCCGTCC
>JANLWZ010000189.1:0-11616 GCA_031364865.1 Elusimicrobiota bacterium | reverse complement strand
TGACGACTTATACGCATGGGGCCTGCGAAGTGTTTCAACCCGCTTTTGGCGAAATGCTGCCTCATGTTCCTGAAAAAGAAGTACCGGAACACCTCCTGCAGGGCTTACGCAAACTCTTATCAGACCGGCCTTGGTTAAAGCGGATGGGACAGGCAGGAGCGGAATGGTCCAAGCGTCATGAGTTTTCGGGCGCGGCATCCAGGCTGGCTGCGCTTCTCGCCAGCCAGTAAGCAAACAGATAATCCAACGGCGGGTAGAGCCAATCTTGCGCATCGCCATAAATCGACCGTGCGCTCCTCTGCCATATAAATGCGTCACGCGGCCGTAAGTCCGGCGGCAGTGGGTCACGCGCCTTACGATTCACTACACCGCCAAAAACCGCTACGAGCTCTTCTTTGTTCGCACGCCAGAAGGCTTCGCCTTTTCCGCGTCTGTCCACGGGATAGCGCCCCAGCGACCACCACGCCAGGCCCAGCTGCTGGGTGGAAAGGCCTACGGCCGCCTGCATCGCATCAAGCATCGCATTGCCGTCAATTTTCATGGGGGCGTATTTGGCTTCAAACAGCTTTTGATATTTGAAACGGACCAGGGGATCGGCTTCCAGAAGAATCAAGTTGTGTAAGGCCAGATACCCGAGATGACTGCTTGAAGATCGCGCGGTGCTGGCTTCCGTTTCACCCAGAATAGCCGTCATGACGTCTTCATCGATCATTTCCCATTGCATGGCTGTCCGCAGAAGCGCTTTTCCTTCATAGAGATTGGCCCGGTAGAACGTGTCGTACCGGTTCGGTTTGGGAAAGGCTTCGGCAGCGACTTTTATAAAGTGCAGGGAATGAATGGACTGCGATGGAAGGACTTTGAATTCCTCAAAGCTGCGGATGCTTTTTCCATCGGTGGCATCCTGCAGCTGGTGGAGCGCCCGTAACAGAAGCAGATCAAGCTTGATGTACGGCGTATCGGTGAGCCCTTGCCGCGGACCGCGCAGAGCACCCGCATGGATGTTGTATTGGATTTTCTTCAGCGCCGACCACATGGAATTTAAAAAGGGGAGGAGCTCTTCTTCCACGTTGTAGGCATCGGGATTTTTCAGCACCTGGGTGAAGCGTAGAAAACCCTTAGTGGGTTTTTGTCCGTGCATCCAGAAGTACCAACGGAGATATTTCAACGCTTTCGCTATGTCGCGTCGAAGGACGGCGTTCTGGCGAATTTCCTGAACCGCTTCCGCCACAAAGTACTTGGACGGATAAGGGCTCAAATCCACAGGCCGACCATAGGGAGATTGAAAGGCGAGTCCCTGATCCAGAAAGTGATCGGCAAGGATCTGAATGTCTTGGTAAAGAGCGGCACGCAGCGCCGAGTCTTTCACGAACGGCAAACCTCTCGCGACGCCATAAAAAAATCCCGTATAGGTGTCTTTGCTTGCCGATTGTTCGAAGGGTTTTCCTTCCGGAGAAACGTAACGTACAAGTGTGCCGGGCAGAGGCGATGCTTCACGCAAGCGGTGCAGAGCCCACAGGGAGTCTTCCAGACGTTTGAGCGCCTGCGGCTGCAGTGTCATTTTGTAGCGCATCGCTTGTGAAGCGGCATAGATGCCTGTCCAGATGGCCGCGTCGGCTTCATCGCCGATGCGCCCGTCCGGCATGCGAAGCACGACATAACCTCTATCCAGAAACTGATCTTTCATCATCGATTCAAAGAGCTTCGTCTTGTTGGAAAGGGCGACCGCTGTACTCTCTTCCATGGAGGAGCGTGTGACCTTGACGAGAGCAATCGCTGCCATGCCCTGCCAATAGATCCGTGGCGAGACGGGATGATGCTCCATCCCGTGGGTAGAGAATACGAGGCCCTTTCGGATGGCGCGTTTGGAAATATTGGGAAAGTCCACCAGTTGGAGAGTCCGCTCCCGGAGCACCTCCTTCGTCACGGTGTCGATCACTTCTATCCGCACAACATCATTGGCTTGTGAGATCAGGCTCGGCAGATGGCCCGGCCGGCGCGCAAAATAAAAGTCGTAGCGATACGTTCCTGCAGGCAGCGATTCGCCGCCGCTTTTGAGTCCTGCCACAAGATAGCCGGGGACATGGGTCCTGTAATAAGCTCCCCACCCGGCAGGGTCGCGCTGGCCGGTTTGATGGACGAAGGCTTCGTGGCCGGAAAATACAGCAGAGGGAATAGGGGATTTGAGGGACAGAGGAACCCAACTCGTGACAAGGGGCGATTTGGCCACAAGCAGCAGACTGACTGCCAGGATCCAACCCTTCTTATTCATATGTATGGTAGTTCTCTCTTAACTCTAGCCCCAAAGGGTGGCGTTTTCAACAGGTCTGTAAAGGGGTCAAGGCGGCTGAAAGAACGGGAGGGGGTAAGTATAATTGCACCTACCATCGCTACGATCTACACTAGGTAGATCGTCTTAGCGATGGCCATCGCTACCATAGCGAGAAAGGAGGACGATGGTGCACGTGGTGCTTTATGAGCCGGATATTCCAGGAAATACCGGGAACGTTGGGCGCAGCTGCGTCGCGACGGGTTCGACGCTCCACCTGGTAGGCCGGCTGGGTTTTTCGCTGGATGACTCGTACATCAAGCGGTCCGGCCTGGACTATTGGCAGCACGTCCAGCTGGTCCGGCATGCCGATTGGGATGCGTTTCTTCGCTCGATCCCTGAAGACTCCGAGCTCTTCTTCTTTTCTAAAAAAGCCGATACCCTTTATTGGAACGCGAAGTTTGTGGAGAACAGCTATCTCGTCTTCGGATGTGAAACCGCAGGACTTCCGCCGGCCATCATGAAACGCTACGCTGAAAGCCTCTTCAAGATTCCTATGCAGAAAGAATCTGTACGTTCCTTAAATTTATCCACGTCCGTAGGCGTCGTCCTCTATGAAGCGCTGCGCCAGACAGGAGGCGTACCCGATGGTCGCATCGCTGCAGAAACCGCGTAAACAGAAAACGCCGACGGACGGCACGACGCACGGGGCTCCCTGGAACACCATTTTGTTCAACTGCAATTGTCATTCGTTTGAAGACGTGGCTCGCCAGCTCGTCAAAGCGATTCATGTGAGCTACGATCGTGGCATGGAAATTGCGAATGTCGTCCATACTACCGGCAAGGCTGTCGTCTATACAGGACATCGGGAGCGATGCGAAGCGGTAGCCATGGTGCTGGAAGATATCCGTCTTGTGACCAAGGTCAGTAAGTGACGGCGCAGGTTGCCTGGGTCACAGGAGGAGGAACCGGCATTGGCCGTGAACTTGCCACGCAACTCTACCAGCAGGGTGCGCGCGTTATCATTACCGGCCGGAGAAACGAAATCCTGCAAAATACGGCCAGTGAAATCGCATCACAAAAATCCGGCGGAGAAATTATCTTCATGGCCGGAAACGCCGCTGATCCGTCGCATATCGAAGCGGTCAAACGGGAAGCCGGGAACCGGTGGGGCGATATTACGCTTCTCATCAACAATGCCGCCAGCAACGAACGCCACCTCCTGCAGCAAACATTGCCGAAGGAATATCAGCAGGCCTTTGAGAACAACTGCATGAGCGCCATTCGCACGACTTACGCCGTGCTGCCGGCGATGCTGAAAGCCCGTCAGGGGAGCATCGTGAATATTTCTTCCGTCTACGGTCGATGGGGCACGACAACATCCGCGACGTACTCTGTCTCGAAATTCGCATTGGCCGGTTTTACGGAAGCCCTTCAGCAGGACCTGGTGGGGTCCGGCGTCCACGCGCTCAGCGTTTTTCCCGGATACATCAAGACGGACATGACGTCGCCTTATGTGGAAGAAAAAACCCTTCGATGGTATCTAGGCAAGTCGACCCAATCCATGGCGCGTGCCATTCTCTCTGCCGTGAAACGACGGCAGCGTGATCTCTATTTTCCATGGTATGTGCCTTGGGTGCTGCGGCTTCATCGCTGGTTTCCAGCATCGGCGGATTGGCTTGCCCAGCGCGTGAAACGATGACAGCGGCAGAACGCTGGGTGTGGGTGCCCTTTGAAGTCGATAAAAAGTATGACGGGTTTCGCATCGACCGTTTTCTTTCGCAGCGTCTGGCCGGTTATTCCCGCAGCCGCATCCAGCGTATTCTGGCGGAAGCCCGCGTATTAAAAGAAGAGCGGCCCGCCAAACCCAACACCAAAGTTCGTGCCGGTGAAAAAGTACAGATTGCCTATCTGCGAAAGCCCGAAGAACCTCTGGCACAGGATGCTGCTCTGCCAGTGCTGTATGAAGACGATGATCTTCTGATCGTCAATAAACCGCCGCATCTCCTGTCGCATCCCACCGATAAAATCGTCGACCACACAATCTTGGGCGTCCTCCGGCACAGCCGCAAAGATCTGGGAAAGCTTCATCTGCTTCACCGCCTGGACCGGGAAACATCCGGTGTTCTGGCGCTCGCTAAAAATCCAAAAGCTGCTCGCGGCTGGACTCAACAGATGGAGAGTCATCGCATTCGCAAGGAGTACGTCGCCCTGATGCGTGGCCTGCTTCGCCAACGCGAGGGAAAGCTGGAACAGCCCATCGGCAGACATGGCGGAGATATTCGTGTGAAACAGTGGGTGAACACGCCGGACGCGGTGGACGCGGTGACGGAGTATCGCGTGGTCTACGAAAGTCAGTATCCACCGGCTTTTTCGATGGTGCGCGCGGTGCCCAGGACGGGAAGACTTCATCAAATACGTGTTCATTTCGCCGCCATGGGCCATCCACTCTTAGGCGACCCGTTGTATTCCGGTGACGGCAGCCTCTACAAGGCCATGACTCAGGGAAAATCGTCTGACGAGGACCGGAAAGCCCTGGGCTTTCCACGCGTTGCGCTCCATGCGGCATCGCTTACGTTCCTTCATCCTGGGCATGGAAAATCTATGCGTGTGGAAGCGCCGCTCCCTGAAGATATGGCCAGTTTGATTTCTGATAAACTGTTGGCCCTCACATGAAAAAATCGAAAACTTCTTCGACGCAAAAAAATTGGTGGACGTTCACGGGTCAAGGTGAAGTCTTTGAAGCGCGTCAGCCCGATCACATCAGCCGTCTTTATTTTCCGCTGTGTAACGAGGCAGGTCTACTGTCGGCGGTCACGCCAACGCTGAACGGCGACATCAAGACCGGACAAAACCAATTTCTGACGCAGCCTGTCTCTGAACAGGATCTGCATAATACGCGTTCGGCTCGGCAATTCTGGGTGTATGTCCAGGGAAAAGGTCCCTGGTCGGCCACTGCCGCCAAACCTAAAGAGTTCTGCACCTTGGAAGCTGGCGCGCTCTGGCATAAGCTGACCCGGGAAAATAAATCTTGGGGACTGCGCGCCACGATCACCAATTTTGTACCGGCAGCGTCGGATCAAGTGGAAGTGATGCTTGTGGAGTTGACCAATACCGGTAAGAAGCCTCTCGCGCTCACGGCCACATCCGCTATTCCAATCTTTGGAAGATCCGCCGATAATCTGCGCGATCATCGCCATGTATCGTCCCTGCTCCATCGTATCGATCTTGTGACGCATGGTGTGCTGGTGCAGCCTACGATGTCCTTTGATGAGCGCGGTCACCTGCTCAACAACATGGTGTATGGCGTCCTTGGTGTGGAAGGGGACGGTACTCTGCCCGCTGGAAGTTTCCCAACGGTGGCGAGCTTTATCGGCGAAGGGGGCAACTTCGATACGCCGCGCGCCGTATTTGAAGATTGGGATGTGCCGGACTTAGAAGAGGTCCAGCTGCAAGGCCGAGAAGCGGTGGGCGCTCTCCGATTCAAGAGTCGTAAGCTTGGACCTGGCAAAACGGCCATCTATATCCTGCTGATCGGTATTGCCAAAGACAAAAAAGAAGCCCAAAGCTGGGCGCGATCTTACGGTTCCGTCGAAAAAGTGGCAGAAGCACTCGGGCACACCAAAGCTTTTTGGAAAGAACGAATGGACCGTGTGCAGGTGACTACCGAAGATCAAGACTACGGACGCTGGCTGCGCTGGATCTCTCTTCAGCCGCTTCTCCGGAAGATTTACGGATGTTCTTTTCTCCCGGATTTCGATTATGGCCGCGGCGGACGCGGCTGGCGCGATCTCTGGCAGGACTGCCTGGCACTGCTTCTGCAGGATTCTTCGGACGTTCGCGGCATGCTGCTGAATAATTTTGCCGGTGTGCGGGAAGACGGGACAAACGCCACCATCATCGGGAAAAAGCCCGGCGAATTCGTCGCCGACCGCAACAACCTATCGCGTACCTGGATGGACCATGGCGTGTGGCCATGGATCACGACCGAGTTTTATATCCATCAAACAGGCGATCTGAAATTTTTGCTCGAAGAAGCGCCTTACTTTGAAGGCGGTAAAGGCACCGTCCTTGAACATATGGTTCTGCAGCATCTGACGGCGGCGAACAATCTGGGCGAGCACGGCAACTGCAAACTTCTGGACGCCGACTGGAATGATGGCCTGGACATGGCGCCTGAGCGAGGAGAAAGTGTGGCGTTTACAGCCGTCTACGCCGGCAACATGCTGCGCATCGCCGAAACTTTAAGAATGGTTCAGGAAAAACTTGGACTGCAGGAAGTTTCCATAAAGAATGGGAAGAAGTCTGTGGAAAGCCTCGCCGATGAGCTCGAAGCCAAAGGCAAAGCTCTTGCCGAGCATGTCCGAGAGCTGGAATGGATCAAGAGTTCCGGCGGGCAAGCATGGTTTAACGGTTACTACAACAATTTAGGGGAGCGCGTGGAGGGGGAACATCCCAAAGGCGTTCGCATGACGCTCACGGGTCAGGTTTTCCCGATCATGTCCGGTGCGGCCACCAATGAGCAGGTCGCGCAGGCGTTTGCCGCCGCCAAACGGCATCTCTTCGACAGAAAATTGGGGGGGTATCGCCTGAATACCGATTTCAAAGAACTTCAGCCAAGTCTCGGACGTGCTTTCTCTTTTGCGTATGGTGAGAAAGAGAACGGTGCTGTTTTCAGCCATATGGTGGTGATGTTTGCTTACGCGCTCTACAGCCGCGGCTTTGTCGAGGAAGGCTACGACGTTTTCTCCAGCCTCTACCGCATGTCGTTGAACACGAACGCAGCAAAGATTTATCCGTGCTTGCCGGAATATTTCAACGGAGAAGGGCGCGGGATGTATCTGTACTTAACAGGTTCAGCGAGCTGGTATATGCTGACGCTGGTGACGCAAGTGCTGGGCATTCGCGGCCAGTGGGGAGATCTGGTGCTCGCGCCCAAGCTTGTTCCAGAGCAGTTTGAGAAGTCCGGGAAGATCACGGCTGAGGTTTGCTTCGCGGGCAAGCGGCTGATCGTCACGTATATGAACCGCGCTCGCAAGCCTTTTGGGCAATACCGCATTGAAACCGTGCTTCTCCAGGGCAAGACACTGCCCTTGGCAACGCCGCACACCCCCGAGCTCGTCATCCCTCGAAATACTCTCACTAGCCAGGCCAGTTCCACCATCGAAATTACCGTCTCGTTGTCTTAAAAAAAGCCCTTTAAATCCACCAAAACACGCCCTAGACTTGGTGCAATCACTATGCCTCGTTTCTGGGCTTACATCGGCGATAAAGTACAAGGCCCCATGGAAGTGCCGGCCTTGAGTAAAGTGTCTGGGTTTAATCTTCTCACACAGGTCTGTGAGGAGGGGGCTCAGAGTTGGCGTATGGCCGATGAAGTGATCGAAATTAAATCCTATCTGCTCGCGCCTCCCCGACCCAATTCGTTTGCGCTGGATGCCGGAAACGCTGCGCCCAAACTCGATCTTCCTCCCGTTCCTCACGTTGAAGAATTGATTCTTCCGGCGCAGAACATGGAGTGGACAAAACCAGCGGCGCAGGAAAAAATATCAGGGGAAGTGGTATCTGCCGCTTCAGCGGCGGCCTCGTCCGCTCCATCGACTGGAACTGGCGCTGCGCTTCGGGCCGTGTGTCAGACCTGCGGTTATAAGAATCCACGCGATGTGTCGCTCTGCATGAAATGCGGTGAAGAGCTTAAGAGTGCTGCTCCTGCGTCAGACAGCCAGGAAAAGCCCGCTCCCGCGGTCGCACCGAAATTAGAAATTCCCAAAATCGATCCTGTGAAACCCGCGGCAGCTCCGGCCGCTGTGGCCCTTGCAGCTTCCGCTTCGCCCGCGACCATCGATATTCCTCTGCCCAAACTCATTGCTCTTGTCTCCGCTGGTTTAGTCTTGATCATCGGTTCTTTCCTGGGCATACGAGCCTGGAAGAAAGGACACGCGCGGAAGGCAACGCCAGTCCTGGAAGCCCCGGCCCCCGTGACCTCCAAAGCTGTTGCGCCGAAGAAGAAGGCGCGCAAACGCGCCATCTCCAAAGCGCCCCGTGCTGCTGCCGTACGTCCACGGACTTTGGCAGTCGCTGCTGCGCCCGTCGTTCGCGAAAAAACTTCGCGTTCCCCTGCGCATGAAGACGAAACGCTTCCGGTAGCCAAGACGGAAGAGGTCCCTTATCATGTGGTCGCAGAAGCGACACCCATAAAGCGTAAGCCGTCGGCGGCGATGAACTCGTCTTACACCACAGGCCGCCGTGCGGAAAAAACGCTGTGGACGGCTCAGGAAGAACAGGCCATCCGGCAGGTCCAGCGCAATCGGATTTACGGCGGATTAAGGACCATGGAGAGAAACGCCGAAGTGCTCATGCAGATCCTACGCGATCGTGAATACATGACGGCGTTCGAAACCGGTAAGCGCGTTTACCTTTATAACGATCTCGATTGGAGTGCCTCCATGAAAGATGGGCCGGTCTACGAAGTCCGCCTGACCTTTTCCGGCGGGCGTGAGCCCGATGGCGCGCCGAAACAACCTCTGCGGTTTGCCTTCGCGGCAGATCTCGAACGCGGCTCGGTAGAACCCGGAGGTCAGGATCAGCTCCGCTCCAATACGCTGCACGCGTTCTTCGATGAGTCGCGCATTGCTCCTGAAGAGCGGCGCCCCATAGCGCGCGACACCGAAGAACTGGTCATGGCAGCACAGCCCGGCGCTTCACCCTTGGCGCTCGATACAGTTGTCCGGCAGTACGCCAAAGTCTATACCACGGCGGCTTTGTCGCGTGTTGCGGACGCCTATAACCTCGCACTCGTGAAGAAAAAATTGGCGCATGACACCCGCCTGGGTTCCGAAGAAATGGCGGATACGGTGAAGTCTGGCTCGATTGCGGACTCGATGGACAAAGTCAAAGCGGACGTCGTAAAAGCCAACGAAGAGAAAACCGTCGTTGCGCCTGTCACCCTCAAGGGTAGTCAGATCGATTTTCGGATGGAAAAAGGCGTTGGCCGCCAGCGAACCTTTGTCGTTCAAGCCGCGAGCAATGCCAGCCCGCAAAAGCTCTGGGAAGTCCTGACCGGTTATGACCGGCTAAAGACCTTTGTCCCGGACATGCTCACCAGCGCGCGCGAGGGACAGGACGGCGCGGCGATCATCGTGCATACGGTGTATCTGACGCGATTTATGTTCTTCGTCTTCAAAATAAACCTGCATCTGCGTGTGCTGGAGCGCCCGCGTGAGTACGCTATTCAGTTTGAGCGCATCGCGGGAGAGTTTGAAAGCCTGCGCGGGTCGGTGGAGATCACGACAGACCCCGTGACGAAGCAGTCGCGCATCACTTTTCACGCCAACGTTGTTCCTACCGGCCGCAGCATGGGATGGGTCATTGAGAAAATGGGCCGCCGACTGCTCGTGCCTCACCTCGAAGCTATCCGAACAAAAGCTGAATCGTTATAAGCCAATAAAGGAAGAGATCATCTCCCGGGGCAGGACTCGAACCTGCAACCCTCCCGTTAACAGCGGGATGCTCCACCATTGAGCTACCCGGGAGATGATCTCTGCTAAATGTTTTCGGCTGTGCTGATTGGACAGCTGAGATTTGGCTTTGCTAAACTGCGCGGGTGATTGTAGAAAAAATGTTGATTTCTCCACAAAAATTGAGGTCCCAAAAAAAGAGGAGGTCTTCCGGGAAGAACCCTTTGGCCTCTCGCTCCATAGCTAAAAAACGCTCTTCAGGACATAAAAGAGATATGAGAACGCTGAGCTGTTCCCGCTGCCGGGGTCCATTATCCCAGAAAAACGTAGAACATCCCTACTGGAGTGGTCCGACCCTCGTGGCGGTCATTAAAGATGTACCTTCCATGGTCTGCCAAACGTGCGGATTTCATCATTTTGCGCCAGCGGTGGAATCCAGCCTGCATGTCCTCGTCAAAGATTACGTAAAGATGGGGACTCTTTTCCCAGTCCCTACGACGCCCTACCGCACAGCCATACACTCCTAAATTCGTCCCGATATGACGGGTTGCAGGTTTCCGCCTACGCCAAGGCTCCGGCGGACGAGCTTGCCCGCCGTAGCTCGCCGCGAGCGAAGGTGGGTCCTGTCCCGGGAGTGCGACCCTTGTCTATTCGACGAACCTTTTCTTTCTTGTAACGTGAGAGCCTAGTTCTCGTTCTAAGTGTAGTAGGGATTGAATTATCAATACCTCGCCATAAATGAAGCATTTTTGTAATATGCCTTCAGGCGTCTAGAACTCATAAACGGAGGAAAATCATGAAGAAAGTCATCGCATTGGCATTAGTTGCAGGTCTAGTACCGTCACTCGCGTTAGCACGTGGCAACCATCCCATGGCTGGCTGCGGTCTTGGTTATTTGCTCTTATCCAATAGAGATAATGAGAAAGTCACACAAGTCATTGGAGCCACAACTAACGGGACCTTTGGAAGTCAAACGTTCGGCATCAGTTCCGGCACATCGGGCTGTACGGCAGATGGGGCTGTGAAAATGGCTCGCGCGACGGAAGTCTACATCGATGTGAACTATGATTCCCTTCGTCGTGAAATGGCTTCTGGACAAGGTGAATATGTGAATACGCTCGCAGCGATGCTCGGCGCCTCAGAGAGCACCCGCCCTCAGATGGTTCAGATGTTTCAGGCCGAGTACAATAGCCTCTTCCCGAAAGCTGAAACAAATTCCGCAGAATTCCTCCAGAATCTGACGGAGACGCTCTCAGCTCATCCGGAACTCGTAGGCTAAACCTTCTGTCCTATCGTTTCGTTTGTCTAGCGGGCTGGATCATCGCTCTGATGATCCAGCCCGTTTTTGCTTCCAGTGCCTTGGAAGACTTGAAAGCCAAAGCGCAGGAAAAGCAGCTGGCCAGTCATCCGTACTGGCTGCGCCTTCTTCATTACCGCCGGAATCTCCTCGGCAGATTCCAAAGCGAAATCGATGATCCCACTTTTTTCGTATCGCCTGCAGGAAGACGCGAGCCGGCGGCGGAACTGGATGCCACGTTAACCGCTTTTTTCGCTCCGCCTCTGGCCGATCCCTCCCAGCAGCATGCTCTTTGCCGCTACCCTGCCCGCTTCGACTGGCTGAAAGGAGAACTCGGTATAGAACCATCCGCTCTGCCAAAACCGGATTGCGCTCGGCTCAAAAATTGGAAAGATCAAATGTCGCCGCAGCAGGTAGCACTCGTCTTTGCTTCCGCCTATATGAACAATCCTTCTTCGATGTACGGGCACACGTTCCTCCTCCTCCGCAAACGCACGGATAAAAACAGCGAGCTGCTCAATTATGTGATCAATTACGCCGCGGACCTCGATGCTTCCCAAGGGATTCTCTTTGCCGTCAAAGGACTGATGGGCGGG
>JANLWZ010000163.1:0-2592 GCA_031364865.1 Elusimicrobiota bacterium | reverse complement strand
GCACGCTCTGGAACTACGTGACCGTGGGACTGGGAGTTACTTTAGAAGGATGTGTCCTGAGTCATCGGACGGTGGTGAAGGAGAGCATCAACATCTTCGGGGCGATCGTCACGCCTGGCTAGGTTCACCTACGTAGAAATTCGTCTCGAGTTGTTCCTTCGCCGGATAGCGCAAATAAGAACCTTCATACGCCTGCACTTTTTCAAACCGAAAGAAGATGCCCCATGCCATCGTCGGAAGCGCTGCGGCGAGAGGACGGGCCAGGAGCGGGGGAAACGGATAAAAATTACTCCCGCCGAAATCGCGCAGCTTATATCCGCCCGGGAAACCACTCTCCAGGAGTCGCAGCATATCGCCTTTCGTAAAACCACGGAGGTGGGCTGAATTATTTTTTAAAGGACTGGGCTGACGTCCCATGGCCAGAAGAATCCGGTTGTGCAGCGCCGCAAGGTTCGGCACTCCGATCAAGAGATGACCCCCGATCTTTAAGACGCGCGAGATCTGGTCGAGAATCCAAAAGACTTCTTTGGTGTGCTCCAGAATCTGATTGGCCATGATCACGTCGAGCTCATTTTCGCCAAAAGGAAAACGATCTTTCTCAATATTCAAGGACTTCACAGTGATTCCTTTTCCTTCCAACTCTTTCACGTAAGGCGTATAAGGTTCAACACCAATTAATTGGGCTTCTGGACGGACCGACCTGGCGATCAAGAGATCATCCCCATGTCCGGCGCCGATATCCATGACCTTTTGAAAAGGGGCAGCGGAGCGGAGAAAACGCTCCATCTGATGCCGTCCATAATTCAGCGTTCTGTCGATCACGCGCGGATTCTAACACATCGCGCGCTCGCTGCAACTGGGGTGGAACCGTCGTATTTCAAAATGATATCCTTGCCCATCCCAAAAGCACTTCGAAAGGATTTAACTATGGCTAATCGTTACGTTTTTACCTCAGAATCGGTGACCGAAGGTCACCCCGATAAAGTTTGTGACCAGATTTCTGATGCCGTCCTCGATGACGTTCTCTCGCAGGACCCGACAGGCCGAGTCGCCTGCGAAAGCTTCGTCACGGTCGGCCTTTGCATCGTCGGTGGCGAAATCACCACCAAAGGTTACGTCGAAGTGGCTGATCTTGTGCGCAAAGTCGTTAAAGAGATCGGCTATGACGATGCCAAGTACGGTTTCAGCTTTCAGAACTGCGCCATTTTAAACGCGATCGGCCGTCAGTCTCCGGACATCGCTCAGGGCGTCGATACAGGGGGAGCCGGCGATCAGGGTCTTATGATCGGTTTTGCCTGCCGCGAAACTCCGGAACTCATGCCTATGCCGATCATGCTCGCCCACGGCATCTCCCGGAAACTCGCTGAAGTCCGCAAAAAAGGGATTTTGAAGTACCTCGGACCGGACGGGAAATCGCAGGTCACGGTGGAATACCGCAATGGTAAGCCGTACCGCGTCGACACCGTCGTGGTGAGTTCGCAGCACACGGAAGACATTCTTGACCGCACCGGCAAGAAGATCACGAAAGCGTCGATCGATGAGATCATCGAAAAAACTGTCCTTCCTGTGATTCCAGCCAAAATGCTCGACAAAAACACCAAGTATTACGTAAATCCCACGGGCAAGTTCGTCGTGGGCGGCCCAGCGTCTGACACAGGCGTGACCGGCCGAAAGATCATTGTCGACACTTACGGCGGCATGGCCGCTCACGGCGGCGGTGCTTTCTCCGGCAAAGATCCCACGAAAGTGGATCGCTCCGCCTGCTACATGGCGCGCTACGTGGCTAAGAATATCGTTGCCGCCAACCTCGCGGACAAATGCACGGTTCAGCTGGCTTACGCGATCGGCGTAGCAGAACCGGTCAGCATCATGATCGACACGCACAACACGAGCGACTTCGATGAAGAAACCATCGTCAAAGCGGTTCGCAAAACCTTCCCGCTAACTCCGGGCGGCATCATTGATCACCTCAAGCTGCGCCGTCCCATCTACCGAGCGACCGCGTCCTATGGTCACTTCGGCAGAACAGAAGACACCTTCACGTGGGAAAAGACAGACAAAGCGTCAGCCCTTCGTAAAGAATTGGGCATGGGCGCCTCCTCAGGTTCCGGCAAAGCTTCTGACCTTGAGCTTACCTCAAGCGGTCGCAGGTAACAGGAGTAGTCATGTCCTCGTGGCAAGAAGGAACGTGACTAGACGCTATCTCGCCACGCTCGCTGTAAGCCTGTCCATTCTTCAGGTCGCACAGGCTGTTCCTCACGTAAACCGCGATCTTTACCCCGGCGCAAAACCGTGCCACGCTAAAACCATCTCCCCTGCCGCCGTTAAGCGCTTTGGTTCGATGCGCCAGGCGGTCATTGCTTCCGCGACAGGCGCAAAAACCATTGCCGTCCTTATCGTTCGATTCCCAAGTGCCGGGGCGAGCACTTCCGGCAGCCCAGGCATAGTCAGTCCTCTGAATGCCGTTTTCACCACTTATTTCAATGATTTTCGCAGCTTCTACACCGAAAATTCTTTCGGGGCACTCACCCTTTCTGTGAGATTCTTTGGAGCTACGGCTTCTCTGATCGTGCCTGGTGGAGATTTAAATAA
>JANLWZ010000125.1:0-3707 GCA_031364865.1 Elusimicrobiota bacterium | reverse complement strand
GGCAAAAAAACGGTTCGCGAAACCTTGTCCAAGCGAACGAGTGTGTAATCCGCCAATGGTCTTGTGCGATCAATCTCCTCTGCCGAAGGAACGCGCCCTAGCAGACGGTCCATTCCCCATAGCCGCATCAGCGGGCCAATGGCGGGATTGTAGGCGCCTTCGGTCAAACGCGCGAAAGTGAGCGCTTGACGGATCGCCTCTAACGTCAGCGGATTCACGGCGACAGGCGAATGGCCCGCGGCCGCGTTCACGCGGGAGACGTCACTCGATGGCTTGTAAATGGAAAGGAGTTCGTCCAGGCGCTGGACCCCCTCGAAGACTGTATCGCGGGCGCGATCAAGCTCAGGCGACTCAGTCCCGGCCAATCGAACTTGAAGGAGCGTGCCCATCACATACCGGGCTCCTTCGGATTGGCTTTGAATTTCCTTATTGGCTAGTTTCAATTCCGTGATGCTTTTTGGGTCGTTTGTGGGAGGAGTCCGCCCCGCGGGCTCTGAGGAGAAATTTCGCGAGCCCAAAAAGCAAATACCCAAGAATTGCCTGAAAGGCGAGAAAGGACACAATTTTTAGAAGAGCAAAGCCAGGATGGACAAAGCGCACGAGCCATCCACCCGCTTCGCTCAAGAGCGCAGAGCCGAAAGCCGCACAGATGAACCCTACTTTAACGCGATCCGGCATCGGCGCGAAAATGAGCAGGTGCGTTAGGAGAAGAACGACGATCGCCATCATCGGTAGATGCATGTGCGTGACTTCAAGCATTGAACCCAGGGACCGCGGAGGCGTGAACTGCGCCGCCGATCCCAGATAATAATCCACGACCGAATGCGGGGTGAGCCCCATCTTGGAGAAATACATGAAGAAATTGGTGATCCATAGCCCCGTCAAAAAGACTTCCGTCCAGATGAGCGTCAAGCGCATGAGCGGATGGTTTTGGAACCCGCCGTTCTGCATATATTTCATCGGACAATCTCCTCATAGGTGGCCAGCATCTGGCGGATGCCGTCGCTGATCGCCAGCGACGTCAGACTGGCGCCTGTCACATTGGGAATATCCTGCCGCAATCTCAAGTTGGCACTCAGGCGCTTATTCCGAAACAGGTTGAGCCAGGAAAACCGGGGCAGATAATCTTCAGGTTCATGGAACGCCAGCACTTCGACAAAAGCGATCGTGCCGTCCGGCCGGATCACCGTCATGTACGTCATGGGCATCGTCCGGACGACGCGCGTATCGAACAGCGCAGCTCCCAGCTTCGATTCGCCTTGAAAGCCGGTGTAGTACGTGACGATGCTGGAGTCCACTTTGGTGCGTGATGCCGCTTCAATCGCTTTCACCTGATCGGCCGTAAGGAAGGCTGTCTGTCTCTCCACTCGCGACGCGCCGGGAAAAGCTTTCGCGAGGGCGTCGGTTTGATTCATGAAAAACTTGGCCTGCGCCTGGCGCGTCGCGAACAAGAGAATTGGCACGGGCGCCAAGCGCAGAGTCAGGCGCTGCAGCATCGTTTGTCCCAGCATCGATGCCGTCATGGCGCAGGCGACAAGCTTTTTTCGTATCAAGGTTTAGAAGATGTATCCCAGCGCCAGGTTGCACTGATTGACGCCCGTGCCAGCCTGGTTATCCTTGTTCTGCCAGTCAGCCTTCACCACCACCTGCGTTATCGGTTTATAGGTGAGACCCACGGTGTATTCGGTACGGCTGTTCGCCGGATTCTTGGTGAATCCCTCGGGCACTCTCTGCTGGGTGTCATACCGCTCATAGAGGAAGAAAGGCGCCAAGTATTGATTCGTCTTCATGACGGAGAGCACATTGTAGGCAATCTGCGTATAACCTCCAAAAAACTTCTCGCCGATGGAATTCGAACCCGTGAGGCTGTTCGCGTCATTGAGCTGGCTGACATCGCGGATGCTTCCTTGAGCAAACAGCGCCCGTAATTCCAGTCCCCGGTACTCCGCCGAAGCGTGGGATTCCCAGAGTGAGACAGGAGCGTCGATTTCTTCGTCGCTTGCGGTAGTGTCATTTTGACCCGCCTGGCCCGTGTAACCAGATACGCCCAGTAAAACCCCCGGTATGCCGTGATAGTCCACGCGGCCCACCCAGGCAACATCCTCGGCGCTGCTCTGTGATCCCGCTGTGCGGCCGCCGCGAATCGCCGAACCGCTCGAAAACCCGTCCGAATTGCCCTCAACGCCGCTCAACCCGGCCATGAGATAGGTCCGGTAGCTGACCGGGCCGATATCGCCGAAAAGGCCGGCGCCGTTTTCCCTCCACGTCGAGGGGATAATCTGCGTTTCCACCGAGGGACGAAGGGCGCCGTGAAACGTGGTCGGTTCATGCATTTCATTGATGAAACCCATCGGGACAAGCATCAGGCCCGCCCGGACCCCGAGCGGTTGGGACAAAAGAAAATCAATCTGCGCAAATTCAACGCTCACTTCGCCTTTTTCTTCCGACCCTTCGCCGGTTGTGGCGTGCTCGAACTCAATCTCGCTGTTGAAAACGATTTTGTCGTTAAACTTGTATCCGGCATACAGGACGGCCCGTAAAAAGTCCAGGGTGCGCTTGCGGCCTGAAGGTGTTCCATCATCTTTTTCCTTATTAGGCGCCTGCAGTAACATTTCGCCATAGCCTCCGATCGATACCCCGCGGTTCACGCGATAGGCTTTGGAAGCGGCGGGTCCATAGCCTCGTTCGGACTTGTAGTCGGGTGGAGCGGTCGCGGCGGCCTCACCGAGTTTATTCCTTTCCACTTCCCTGGTCAGCGCGTCCAGCTTGCGCTCCATGTCCTGCTTCCAAGGATCCTGTGCCGCGGATTCCGCCCGGACCTCCACTTGCAACGTATGAAGGCATACGCCCAAAACGAGTGCACGAATCCACCATCTCCCGCTTGATCTCAATGTCATTTTAACGCTCCTTATTTGTTTTTGGATTACAGATTGTGGTCTCAAATAGCTAACTGGCGACAATGCTAACTGAAACTATATTTCAATGTCAATGGATAAAAATGACAGGGCGAGAGCGCGTCTTCTATCAGTGCCGTCTGGGAATTGTGTTTTTAATTGAAATCGCGTTTCAATCTAAGAAAATGCACGTGTGCATTGCGAACTATTCATGAGGTGGGGTTAATTGCGACCGCTACTTTAAATCCGCCATAAACCATGCGCTTCATATCAAAGGGCATTTCCTGGTTTGGGGGTCATTGCCATTTTCATTTGGCGCGGGTGTAGACGATCTCCATCCCTTTGAACTCTTTCCCATCAGGTCCGTTGGAGTAAGACGAGTAAGTGTGTTTGTCGGCACTGTCGATTTTGAGTTCAGAGCGGTACGCCATGTTCTTTTCGCCCGTCATGGGGCAGCTCATCGTGCCGGATTGCTTAATGGTTTTTGAAGACTTGTCGTACTGGCCTGCCACGAGCATCATGCCCGTGCCCATGCTGTCCAGCCAGATGGACTGATACTCGCCGCGCACCATGTCGTAGGCGATATACCCCAGCCCTGCGAAGGGTTCGCCGTTCCACGACCCGCTGTACTTCTGCTGCAGGTGATGGTTGGAAAGCACCCAGGAATTCTCCTGTGTGCCTTCCGATACTTGCGCCTTATCGCCCGGCTTCATCCAGTTGGAGATCTTGGCATTCCACTTGCCTACCAAGGGATCCAGAACTCGGTGCTGTTCTCCAGGGATCATGTACTTCTTGGCCTTGGGATGGCTGGCC